>DATKNZ010000287.1:0-14855 GCA_035541055.1 Candidatus Acidiferrum sp.
TGGGCGGGACGAGCTTCGCCGACAGCTATACGATCAATGGCGTGACGAACAAGCCGACCTGCCAGAAGGACCCGGTCAATCACGTCCTGCCGACCGACACCAGCGGCTAGTCCTGCGAGCTTTTGCCTCCTTCATGGGCCCGGGAAGCGATTCCCGGGCTCTTTTGTTTAATGGGGAGCCGGCCCGGAGCGCGAGATGGAGCGACAGAGTGCACCACCCGCGAATCACCACGATTCCAAAACGTGAGTTTGGCATTGCAGTTGCTTTCCTCTCCGGTGCGGTTGCAGCGGGCAATAAGTGAACGTGTGCCGTAATAATAATAACCCGCCTGCTGCGAGTTCACGCCGCGAACAGAACAGAAAGAACGAGTAGTATGAAAAACAGAACATCCCGCAAGTCGGGCTTCACCCTGGTTGAAATCATGATCGTGGTGGCCATTATCGGCCTCCTCGCTGCGATCGCCATTCCCAACTTCGTGCGCGCCCGCACGCAGTCGCAGAAGAATGCCTGCATCAACAACCTGCGGCAGATTGACGGCGCCGTGCAGCAATGGGCGTTGGAGAACAAGGCCGCTCCGACAGCAAGCCCTGGGTTCACGGACATCAGCGCTTACCTCAAGAACTCCGTCATTTGCCCGATGGGCGGGACGACCTTCGCCGACAGCTATACGATCAATGGCGTGACGAACAAACCGACCTGCAAGAAGGACAGCGTGAATCACATCCTGCCTCCTGACACCACCGGCTAGTCGTCTCATTACCTGACACCCACCGAGGCTTGGGGCGAACGTCCCAAGCCTCGTTTGTTTGTACCAGGTAGTAGCGTAAGCCTCCGCCTTGCGCCCGTCCCAGCAACCCTCAGGGCTGCCGCACAAACCGCGTCACACGAACAATCCGGAGGATTGTTGGACCTATCGCAAGCCGGAGGCTTACGCTACCCGTCGGCAAGCGGGCTGCTATTCAGAAACCCGTTGGTTTGGCGCCTAGCCCCCAATATACTCGGGTTGCATGGTCGCCTGACGAATATGGAAACCATAGTAGAGACCAGGAATTTGCGGGTCGAATACCGGGCGCGTGATGCGAGCTCGGGGAAGAAGCTCGCCCTGAAGGACCTCAACTTGAAGGTGGGGGCGGGTGAGGTCTTCGGCTTTCTGGGCCCTAACGGCGCCGGAAAGACGACGACCATGAACGTGTTGCTGGGGTTCGTCAATGCGACCAGCGGCGCAGCCTTCCTGTTCGGGGTGGACGTCCGGGAACCCATTGCGCGCCAACGCATCGGCTACCTGCCCGAGCTTACCTACTACTACAAGTTCCTGACCGCCGAGGAGCTGCTGCGTTTCTATGCGCGCATCTTCGGCATCCCGCGGGCGCAGGCGGACCAGCGCATTGACCAGCTCCTGAAGCTGGTGGAGCTGGAGCCGGCCCGACGGCGGCCCATCAAAACCTATTCCAAGGGCATGCAGCAGCGCGTCGGCCTGGCCCAGGCGCTGATCAACAACCCCGACCTGCTCATCCTGGACGAGCCCACCAGCGGCCTGGACCCGCTCGGGCGCATGAAGGTGCGCGAGATCATTCAGCGGCTCAAGAACGAGGGCAAGACTGTCTTCTTTTCATCCCACGAGCTGGGTGAGGTTGAGACAGTGTGCGACCGCGTGGCCATCATCAACCAGGGCGAGCTCAAGGTCGAAGGCCGCGTGGCCGAACTGATCGAGAAGCACCAGGCCAATCTGGAGCGGATATTCCTCAATATTATCGGCTACCAGACCTAACCCTTGTCATGAACACGATCCTGGCGCTCGCGGGCGTTGTCATAATGGAATTGTATCGGCGGAAGGACTTCTACGTGCTGTTCGTCCTGACGGTGCTCATCACGCTGGTCATGGCCTCGCTGAGCTTTTTCCACGATACCGGCATCGTGCGCTACGTGAAGGAGATTGCGCTCTTGCTGATCTGGGTTTCGGCCCTCGTGATCGCCGTCGGCACGACCGCGCGCCAAATCCATGCGGAGCGCGAGAACCGGACAATCTTCCCGCTGCTGGCCAAGCCGGTCACGCGCGGCCAGGTCATTGTGGGCAAGTTCCTGGGCTGCTGGCTCGCCTGCGGCCTGGCGCTCGTTGTCTTTTACCTGTTCTTCGGAGTGATCAGCGGTTCACGCGAGCACTACTGGCCCGTGCTAAGCCTCTTCCAGGCCTTCTGGCTCCAGTGGGTGATGCTGGGAATTGTCGTAGCGTTTGTGCTGCTGGGCTCAGTTGTCTTTGCCGCGCCATCGTCCAACGCGACCATCTCCTTCATCGTGGTTTTCGGGCTGCTCCTGCTGGGAGGCCATCTGAACCAGGTCGCGTTGCAGCAACCGGAGCCGCTGCGCTCGGTCATTTACACCATCTACTTCGTCATCCCCCACCTGGAATGGTATGACGTGCGCGACCTTGTCATCTACGACTGGAACCGCGTGCCCTGGGTAGATTGCGCCTTGGCCACTGTTTATGCCGGGGTCTACAGCGCCCTGCTCCTGTTCGGCGCCTGGCTCGTGTTTCGCCGCAAAGCCTTGAACCTGTGAGCAAGCTCTTGTCCGCCCTGATCCTGGCCTTGCTGCTGGCTGGCTGTTTCAGCCTGGCCACGGTCCTGCAACAGCGCGCCCCGCACTGGAGCCGGCGGGCGCAGTCGGACAACGTGCTCAAAATGGTCTTCGGGGATGGCCGGCGCTTCCTGGCGGACGGCTTCTTCCGCAAGGCGGACGTTTCCTTCCACAGCGGCTTTTATCCGACGATTTTCGACCAGGCCAACGCTTCCCAGGACACGCGCCATTTGACCGCCAAGGAAGGCGAGCCCGAGGCCGAGGAGCATGAGAAGCAGATGAACTTCCTGGGGCCGCCCCGCGATTGGATCGAGCGCTTTGGACGCCACTTTGCCGTGACCACGCACACGCATCTCGAAGGCAAGAACGAGCGCGAGATTCTCCCGTGGCTCAAGGTCGCCGCCGAGTTGGACCCGCAGAAGATCGAGACTTACACCGTGTCGGCCTACTGGCTGCGCGACCTGGGAAAGTATAAAGAAGCCGAGGCGTTCCTGCGCGAGGGAATGCGCAACAACCCGGAGAGCTACGAGATTCTGTTCGAGTTGGGCCGCCTCTATTCCGAGAATCTTCACGAGCCTGCGCGCGCCCGAAACGTCTGGGAACTGGCGCTGCGCCGCTGGTCCGACCAGCAGGCTGCCGGCAAGAAGCCCGACCTGCGGGACCTCGACCTGATCGCCGTATTCCTGGCGCGCCTGGAGGAAAATGATGGGCATCCCGCGCGCGCGCTCGAACTGCTGCACATCGCCCAAAAGGCTTCCCCCAACCCGCAGGCGTTGCAACCACAGATTGACGATCTCAAGCGCCAGTTGGCCGGGCAAGCCCCCTCCCCTGCCCCGTCATCGCATTGAAAAAGCGCGATGCCATCAAAGTCTGCCTGGTCCTCGCAATCCTGACGGCGGGGATCTATGCACAGGTCTGCTGGCATCAGTTCATTAATTTCGACGACAACTGCTACGTTACAGACAACCCGCACATCCAGCCCGGGCTGACGTGGGCAGGGCTGAGCTGGGCGTTTGGCCGGTGCCATGGGGAGCATACCTATTGGCATCCGCTTACGTGGGTTTCCCACATGCTGGACTGCCAATTCTTCGGGCTGAATCCGGCGGGCCATCACCTGACCAGCCTCCTGCTGCATGTCGTCAACGTCGTGCTTGTGTTCGTGGTATTCCGGCGCATGACTGGGGATTTTTGGCGCCCGGCAGCGGTCGCCGCGCTCTTTGCGTTGCATCCGTTGCAAGTGGATACCGTGGCCTGGGTTGCCGAGCGCAAGAACCTGCTAAGCGCCATGTTCTGGCTGCTCACGATGTGGGCCTACGTGCGGTATGTGGAAGTCCGGGAGGCTTCAGCATCGCCCCAAGCCGCACCGGCTGCCCCGCAGGTTTCGCGCTTCACGTTTCCCGTCTCGGGTCGCTACGCCCTGTGCCTGTTCGTGTTCGCCTGTGGCCTGATGTCCAAGCCCGTCCTGGTCACGCTGCCTTTCGTCATGCTGCTCCTGGATTACTGGCCCCTGAGGCGATTCGAGTCCCCCGCCGTCCTGGCCCGCCTGGTTTGGGAAAAGGCGCCCTTCTTTCTGCTGGCTGCCGTTTCGTGTCTGATCACGCTGGCGGCCCACCGCGGTCTGGGCTCGCTGGGCAATGGCGCCACGCTGCCCGCCGCTCTGCGCATCGACAACGCAATCGTCTCTTACGTGCGCTACCTCGGCAAGACGCTGTTCCCGACGCACCTGGCGATCTTCTATCCTTATCCGGCGGCCTGGCCGGTGTGGACGGTAGCTGCTTGCGCGCTGCTCCTGCTCGTCGTGTCTGTCACCGTGATTCGGTGTCTGCGCGCCCAACCCTTCCTTTTTGTAGGCTGGTTCTGGTTCCTCGGAGCGCTGGTGCCCTTCATAGGAATCATCCAGGCCGGAGAACAGGCCATGGCCGACCGCTTCATGTATGTTCCGTTGCTGGGGCTCTTCACGATGGCCGTTTGGGGGGCCGGCGCGGCGGTCGAGCCCGGCGCGCGCGCAAAGAGGGTTCTGGCCACAGCCGCAGCCCTTGGACTCGCGGCCTGCTGCGTGGCAACCGCTCTGCAACTGCGATACTGGCAGGGCGACGAGACGCTTTTCCGGCACGCCGTGGAGGTCACCCGGAACAATTACACCGCCTATGACGGCCTGGGCAGCGCGCTAGAGGCCGCGGGCCGGCGCGACGAGGCTCTCGCGTGCCTTGAGCAGTGCGTGCGACTCAAGCCGCGCTACCCCGAGGGCCAGTATGACCTCGGCACAATACTCTTGAAGATGGGTAAGCCGGAGGAGGCGGCCCGGCATTTCGTCATCGCCCTGGCCAACCGGCCGGACTTCTCTCAGGCGCATATCAATCTCGGCAAAGTCCTGCTGGACCAGGGCAAGGTTGACGACGCAGCGGCACACCTTTTACGCGGCGTTCAACTGGCCCCGGATGACGCTGAAGGCCAATATAATCTCGGCACCGTTCTCCTCATGCAGTCCCGGCTGGAGCCCGCCGTTGCCTGTTTCTCCGAAGCCCTGCGCCTGAAGCCGGATTACTACGAAGCGCATGCGAACCTGGGGGTCGCCTTCATGCGCCTGGGAAAAGCGCAGCAAGGCGCCGCTCACCTGGCCACCGCGGCGCAACTCGACCCCGCCAACGCCGAGGCGCACAACAATTTTGGCTTGGCCCTGCTCGACCTGAATCGCCCCCAGGACGCCGTCGCGCAGTTCTCCGAATCCCTGCGGCTCAAACCTGATTTCCCCGCCCCGCAATATCATCTCGCCCTGGCACTGGCACGTCAGAACAAGCGGCAAGACGCGCTGCCCCATGCCCGCAAGGCCCGTGACCTCGCCCAGGCCGCCGGCCAGTCCGCGCTGGCTCTCAAGGCCCAATCTTTCCTGGACCAATCTCAGTGATTGTGCTCGGCGGCACATGAACTCGCTCGCAACCCTCAGCCACACGGCGGAGCAGCCCCAGGCAACGGCCTTAGTCACCCCATTCGGTGGGGACATCTCGCCAAAGCTCTTTGATCGCCTGCTCATTGCGCTGGTTTTGCTCGGGGGCTTGGTGCGCATCGCCTTCTTTGTCGAGCACACGCACTCACCCTCGTTCGGCGTGCCGACGCTTGACCAGGTCTATTACGACACCGTGGCCCGAATGCTTCTGGCGGGCCAGAACCTCCATGAGCTGCATGGATTCCGGCCGTTGCTCTATCCCATCTTCCTGGCGACGTGGTACAAGCTCGGCGGTGGATGGGGTGTCGAACTGGCCATACTCGTGCAGCATTTGCTGGGTGTGGCGACCGGCGTGCTCGTGGCCTTGTTGGGCGCCCGGCTGTTCCGGCACCGCCTGTGCGGCGTGATCGGCGGGGCGTTGTTCCTGCTGGCGCCAGTGCCGTTGTATTTTGAGGGCGAGTTGCTGATCGAGCCAAGCTACGTCTTCCTGATCTGTGCCGGCCTGCTGCTGCACTTGCGCGCCGCCGGAGCGGGCGGTTGGAGGGCCGCGTTATTGTGGGCGGCCTGCGGCGCGGTGGTGGTCCTCGCCTCGCAAGCGCGGGCGAACATTCTCATCTTCATGGCCGTTTACCCGGCCTTCGCCGCGTGGCGCGCCTGGAGTTGCCGCCGGTGGGCCTCGGCGCTGCCCTTGCTGGGCCTGGCCGGCGGCCTCGCCATGGCCGTCCCCTGGGCCGTCTTCAACATGCGCCAATCCGATCACTTCCACCTGGTCCCCAATGCCGGCGGGGTCAACCTTTACCTGGGTAACAAGCGCACTGCCGACGGCATGGTGCCGCGGCAGGAGCGCTACATCTCTTACGGCGACCGCTACCAGGATTCCGTCGAGACCTGGGCGCGCCAGGAATACGAAGCTGCGATGCGCGCCGAGGGCCGCGCCCCGGACACCGACCCTATGGCCATCTCCTGTTTCTGGACGCGGCGGGCCGTGGACGAAATCCGCGCCGCCCCGGCCGCTTGGCTGCGGCTCATGGCCAAGAAATGCTGGCTGACCTTCTGGAACGCCGAGATTCCCAACAACAAGGCGTTCGCTTTCCTGCAGGAGGAATTCCTCTGGCTGCGCCTGTTGCCCGTGCGCTGGGTGGTTTTGCTGATGCTCGCCCCGGCCGGACTCTGGGCGGCTGGTAGGGACGCCTCGCCGAGGCGTCCGTGTTGCGGCAGCCGCGGACGCCTCGGCGAGGCGTCCCTACCCTGCAACCGCGACGCGCTGTTCATTCTGCTCCTGTACGCCGCGCTTTACTCCGCCGGGAATGTGGCCTTCTTCATCTGCGACCGCTACCGCTATCCCGTGTGGCCGGTCGCGGCCGCGCTGGCCGGGGGCGGATTGCTATTTGGGTGGAACGCCCTCCGCCGCCGCGACTGGCCCTGCGCCCTGGGCGTCGCCGGCAGCATGGCGCTCATGGCTGCCGTTTCCCTGCCCAACTGGTTTCACGCCGAGCTGCCGTCGTTCTCGCGCGACTACTACTTCCGCTCTGTGGCGTGGTACGACAAAGGCCACTTCCCCGAGGCCCTCGCCGACGCCAGCCGCAGCGTGGAGTTGGACCCGGGCGACGCCGTGGCGCTGCATCACCTGGGCAATGTCCAGTTCGCCCTGGGCCGCCTGGAGCAGGCGCGCGACACCTACGTCCGCACCCTGAAGCTGATTCCCGGCGAGGCGCGTGTTTGGAACAACCTCGGCGCGGCCCTCGCCGGCCTCGGCCACCCCGCCGAAGCCCTGGAAGCCTTTCGCCACGCCACCCAGTGCGTGCCGCCCAGCAAGAGCGCCTTCCAGAGCGCCGCCGTCATTTGCCTGCGCCAAGGCCAGCTCGATGCCGCCGCCGGATGGCTCGATGCCCTGGAGAAGATCCAGGAGGTCCCGGAAGCGAAGGCTCTCGCCCTGCGCTCAGTCCTCGAGCGCCGCCGCGGCAACGCCTCCCAGGCCGACGCCCTCGAACGCCAGGCTCGCGCCCTGGACAACGCGGCCGCCGAATGGATACTTCAACGCGCGGGCACGGCCGCGAAGGCGGAAAGCTAAGAAGCTCTCCACCTAAGTCCGAAGGCCGAAATCCGAAGGCCGAAAGAAGGCCGAAGCCCGAAATCCGAAGGCGTTTAGCGGAGAAGAGCGGCCGGTCTCAACGCAGAAACGCACAGAGCGCAGAGATACGCAGAGCAGGCGAAAGCAAAGAGTGCTTCTTCTCTGCGTTCCTCCGCGCTCTCTGCGTATCTGCGTTGGAAGAGATGCCGGCGAACGGGTTCGGATTTCGGGCTTCGGCCTTCTTTCGGTTTTCGGCCTTCGGCCTTCGGATTTGAGTATAAAAAGGCTTAGCGGATTCCATCCTGCGGCAATCCGAACCGTGTGCTAGAATGAGCGGATACCAAACACGCAATTCAACGCACACTGATTATGAGCACGACAGAACAGGATCGAGTAGTTCAGCCTTACCTTTTCTTCAATGGCCGCTGCGAGGAGGCGCTGGCGTTTTACCGCAAGGCCATCGGCGCCGAGGTGCTGTTTTCGATGCGCTACAACGAAAGCCCGGAACCGCTTCCCCCGGGCCGGTTGGCGCCCGGGTTCGAGAACAAGATCATGCACGCCAGCTTCCAGGTGGGCCAGACCCGGCTCATGGCATCGGACGCTTGCTCGCCTGAGAACGCCAGGTTCGAAGGCTTCCAACTCGCTCTCACCGTTCCGAGCGAGGCCGACGCGGACCGCGTCTTCGCCGGCCTTTGCGATGGCGGCAAGGTGGAAATGCCGCTGGCCAAGACCTTCTGGTCGCCGCGCTTCGGCATGCTCACCGACCGCTTCGGCATTGGCTGGATGGTTATGGTGAGGGGACAGGAGTCTTGAGTCTGAAGTCTTGAGTCTAAAGTCTTGAGGCCGCCGCGAGCGAAGCGACTCAAGTCTTTAGAGACTGCCTGGAAAGTGGCCGTTCGGGAGGGCGAGCGTCCCGGCGAGCCCAAGAAGAGGGAGGTTGAGGGTTGAGAGTCCGAGCACTCAATCCTCAACCTGGTTTCCGCCCTCAACTCTCGACCTTTATCAGGGCTCGCGGGGACGCTCGCCCTCCCAAAGGGGCGTCGGGGGCATCCCAGTTTCTGAGGAGCGCGCACGTCTCCCTAAGGCGCTGTGGCTCCGCGAATTTCATTAACACCCCGCTTGAGCGGGGTGGAGGAGCGGCCCACGCCCGGCAACCGCTTTAGCGGTTTATCGCGTGCGGGTAAGCCGCTAAAGCGGCTGTGGCGCCGTTGCACCCGCTTCCACCCCGCTGAAGCGGGGTGTTAATGAGATCAGCCGTGCCGGTGCGCAGAAAGTGAGATGCGCCCGAGGAGCCTCCGAGCGCCGCTAAGTACTTGCTTTAGGTACGCATGTCTAAGACTCTTTCGCATACGCACCGCCTGGCCTGCTCCGGGGCCGCGCCGATTGCGGGAAGAAACCGAAGTTATGATCAACAATCTCGTGCGTCGAACGCTTTTGGTCCCCTTAGCCATCTTGTTCGCAGCGGCGATGTCCGGCTGCAAGGAAAAGGAGGCGGCGGGCCCCCCCAGGCCACCGGATGTCGAGGTCTTCACCGTCGCGCAGCGGGACGTCCCCATCTACCGCGATTGGGTCGGCAGCCTGGAAGGCGACGTCAATGCGACCATTTCGGCCCAGGTGGCCGGGTACCTGATCAGCCGCAACTATACTGAAGGCACCGTCGTCACGAACGGCCAGGTGCTGTTCCAGATAGATCCCGGCCCATTCCAGGCGACGCTCGACAAGGCCAAGGCCCAGGTGGAGCAATCCGAGGCCCAGCGGGACAAGTATGCCCTGACCGTAAAGCGCTACCGTCCTCTGGCGGCCACCGAAGCCATCAGCCAGCAGGAGTTGGACGACGCCGTGCAGAACGAGAAGACGGCTGCGGCGCAGGTCCTAGCCGACAAGGCGGCCGTCGAGCAGGCCCAGCTTAATCTCAACTTCACCACCATCCGCTCTCCGGTGGACGGCCTGGCCGGGCTGGCCAAAGCCCAGGTCGGCGACCTGATCGGTCCCAACACGGGGCAATTGACCACGGTGACGAAGATTGAGCCGATCCGCGCTTACTTCTCCGTCTCGCAGCAACTGGTGACGCAAATGCAGGAACGGCGGATCGCGGAGGGCAAACCTACCGTGCGAGCCGGTGAGGGCCCGGAACTCGAATTAGTGCTGGCCTCCGGCCTGGTCTATCCGATCAAGGGCCGGCTGCGGTTCGCGAACAATCAGGTGGACGTCAGGACCGGCACGATCATGGTCGTCGGCGAGTTCGCCAATCCGCAGATGCTGCTGGTGCCCGGCATGTTCGTCCGCGTGCGGGCGCTGATGGATACCGAGAAGAACGCCCTGCTGGTCCCGCAACGCGCGGTCACGGACATGCAGGGCCAATTGCTGATTGCCGTGGTCGGCGCGGACAACAAGGTGAACATCCGGCCTGTCCAGGCGGGCGAACGAGTCGGCCAGGACTGGGTCATTACAGGCAACGTGAAGGCCGGCGACCGGGTGGTAGCGGAAGGCGTACAGAAGGTGCGCGATGGCTCGGTCGTGAATCCCGTCCCCTTCCGCGAGGAGTCCCTCGCAGCGGCGGAGAAACAGTAACCGGCCGCGATCCTTTGTCCTGCCCATAACACTCATGGCCAAGTTCTTCATCAACCGCCCGATCGTGGCGATGGTCATATCCATCCTGATGGTGCTCATGGGACTGGTCGCGATGTCCCGCCTGCCCATCGCCCAGTTCCCGAAGATTGCGGACCCGCAGATCCAGGTGAACGGCACCTATCCGGGCGCCGACGCCGTCACGGTGGACCAGTCCGTGGCAACGCCCATCGAGCAGCAGATGTCCGGCGTGGACAACATGCAGTACATGTATTCGCTCAACGCCAACAACGGCTCGATGAAGCTGACGGTGGATTTCGACGTCGCCACGGACCCGAACACGGACCAGATCCTCACCCAGATGCGCCAGGGCCAGGCGAATTCCCAGTTGCCCACCGCCGTCATCAACCAGGGCGTCACGGTCCAGAAGTCCACCGCCTCGCCGTTGATCATGTTCTCGCTCTTCTCCCCGAGCAACACGTACGACGGCATCTTCCTAGCTAACTACTCCTACATCAACATCAACGACCAGATGACGCGGGTGAAAGGCATCGCCAGCGTGTCGGTCTTCGGCGCGGGCCAATACGCGCTGCGTGTTTGGGTCCGCCCCGACCGCCTGGCGCAGATGGGCATCACGGTGCCCGAGATCATCAACGCCATCCAGGCGCAGAACAACGTGAACCCGGCGGGCAAGATCGGCGGGCAACCGGTGCCACAGGGGCAGGAATACACCTACGCCGTGCGTGCCCAGGGCCGGCTGCAGACCGCCGAACAGTTCGGCGAAATCGTACTCCGGGCTTCCCCGGGCGGTGCCATCGTCCGCATCAAAGACGTGGCCCGGCTCGAACTGGGCTCGCAGAACTACGACATGCTGGCCCGCCTCAACGGCAAGCCCGCCGCTTTGATCGCGCTCTACCAGTTGCCCGATTCCAATGCCGTCCAGGCCGCGGCCGACGCCCGGGCCCTTATGGCCAAGCTCAAGCAGAGCTTCCCACCGGACATGGATTACGTGGTCTCGCTCGATACCACGCTGGCAGTGACCGAGGGCATGAAGGAAATCGAGCACACGCTGGTCGAGGCCATCGTCCTGGTCATCCTAGTGGTGTTCCTGTTCCTGCAAGGATGGCGGGCGACGCTGATCCCGCTGTTGGCGGTGCCGGTCTCGCTGGTCGGCACGTTCGCGCTGTTCCCCCTCTTCGGCTTCTCGATCAACACCCTGTCGCTCTTCGGTCTGGTGCTGGCGATCGGCTTGGTCGTGGACGATGCGATTGTGGTGGTCGAGATCGTCGAGCATCATATCGAGCACGGGCTCTCGCCCAAGGAGGCCGCCCTCAAGGGCATGGAAGAGGTCTCCGGGCCGGTCATAGCGATCGCCATCATCCTGGCCGCCGTGTTCATCCCGACGGCCTTCATCCCCGGGATCACCGGCCGGCTGTATCAGCAGTTCGCCGTCACCATCGCGGTGTCTGTGGTCATCTCCGCCTTCAACGCGCTGACGCTCTCGCCCGCGCTTTCCGCCCTGCTGCTGCGGCCCAAGAAGAAGAGCCGAGGCCTGCTGCAGAGATTCTTCGACTGGTTTAACCGGGTTTTCGCCCGCGCCACGGACGGCTACGTCGGCACGTGCCGGTTCCTGGTGCACAAGAGCTTCGTGGCACTCCTGCTGCTGGCGGGGGCCATGGTGCTTGCCGGCGTGCTGGGCAAATCCATCCCTACCAGCTTCCTGCCGGACGAAGACCAGGGCTACGTGTTCGCGGGGCTGCAGTTGCCGAACGCCGCCTCGCTCCAGCGCACCGACGATGTTGTCAAGCAGGCCGAGGCCATTCTCGCGAAGACGCCGGGCATCAAGTACTACTCCTCGGTTGTCGGTTACAGCATGCTCAGTGGCGTGAACAACACCTACAGCGCCTTCCTGTTCATCACCTTCGAGGAATGGTCCAAACGCAAGGCGCCCGAGGAGCAATACACGGCGATCAAGAACAACCTGAACCGGCAGTTCGCGGCGATACCTGGCGCGGTGGGCTTCGCATTCCCTCCGCCGGCCATTCCCGGGGTCGGCACGTCCGGCGGCGTGACCTTCATCCTGGAGGACCGCACCGGCAAAGGGCTGGACTTCCTGGCGCCCAACCTGAAGACGTTCCTCGCCGCGGCCCAGAAGCGCCCGGAGTTCGCCAGCGTCTTCACCACGGCGCTGCTGACCACGCCGCAGGTGTTTGTGGATGTTGACCGCGACCAGGTGCTCATGCAAGGCGTCAGGCTGCAGGACGTTTACCAGACCATGCAATGCTTCATGGGGGGCGCCTTCGTAAACTACTTCAACCGCTTCGGCCGGCAGTGGCAGGTCTATGTCCAGGCCGAAGGCGACTACCGTAACCAGGCGCATAACCTGGGGCAGTTTTACGTGCTCAACAGCGCGAGCAACATGGTGCCGCTGGCCGCCCTCACCAGCATTACCAACATGATCGGGCCGGAGTTCACCATGCGTTACAACCTGCACGAGGCCGCCCAGATCAACGCCTCGGCCAAACCGGGCGTCAGCTCCGCCCAGGCCATGAAAGCCATGGAGGAGGTGTTCACGCAAACCATGCCCGCGGGCATCGGCTACGATTACCTGGGCATGAGCTTTCAGGAGAACCTTGCCGCGCAGGGCATCTCGCCCATGGTCATCTTCGCCTTCTCCCTGCTCTGCGTATTCCTGATTCTCGCCGCCCAATACGAGAGCTGGAGCCTGCCCTTCAGCGTGCTGCTGGGCACGCCCGTGGCCGTGTTCGGCGCCTTTGCCGGGCTGATGATAGGCCACTACGAAAACAACATCTATGCGCAGATCGGCCTCGTCATGCTCATCGGCCTCGCGGCCAAGAACGCGATCCTGATCGTCGAGTTTGCCAAGATGGGCTCCGACCAGGGCAAGCCGCTCATTGATGCCGCCCTGGACGGCGCGAAGCTCCGTCTGCGCCCCATCCTCATGACCAGCTTTGCGTTCATCCTGGGGTGCGTGCCGCTCGCCAAGGCCAGCGGCGCCGGCGCCCTCTCGCGCCAGGTCATGGGGTTCGCCGTCATCGGCGGCATGTGCGCGGCCAGCTTCATCGCCATCTTCCTCATCCCCGTCACCTTCTACGTCGTGGAAAAGCTCAGCGGCGGCAAACACCCGCCCCCGGCCAATGCCGCGGGCCAACCGCCGGCGCACTGACGCATGATCTGGAAGCACAGAACCCACCCACCGCCCCCCGGGGCGGCCTGGAACTCGAACTGATCTACAGAATCCTATGAATACAAGCCTCTACACCCTCATTATCGCCGGCGCT
This sequence comes from Candidatus Acidiferrum sp., assembly GCA_035541055.1. GTDB lineage: Bacteria > Verrucomicrobiota > Verrucomicrobiia > Limisphaerales > UBA8199 > JAPLUA01. The sequence continues at coordinate 13,460 of DATKNZ010000287.1, forward strand.
CTCGCGCTCGCAGGTTGCTCCTCGGTCAAGACCCACGTGGATACCGGTCCCATCCACGCGCGCACGTTCTCCTTCATGGACACGGGCGGCCGCAAAGTGCCCAGCTACGCCGAAACCCGGAGGCAGGCGCACGAAATGGTGCAGCAAGCCATAAAGGACGATCTTGCCGCTAAAGGGCTCGAGTATGTCCCACAAGGCGGCGATGTGGTCGTCGGCTATCTCATCATCGTGGGCAACAACGCCACGACCACCGCCCTCGACGAGTACTTCGGATACACTCCCGACGCGAGCGCCTTGGCTGACAAGGTTCATAAGTCGCAAGCCGTGACGGCGAATGACCGCGGCTACTTCGAAGCCGGCACGCTGGTCATTGATTTCCTGGACCCGAAGACTTCCACGCTGCTCAAGCGGGCCACCGTTCACGCACAGATTCTGCGCGAGCTCCCGCTGGAGGAGCGCAAGGCCCGCTTGCAGAAGGTGGTGGATGAGGCACTGGGAGATCTGCGCATTGAGAAATGACCGGAACCCGGAGGAATGCCAAATGACGCATAACCAATCCGAAGAGTGCCAAGCCGGGCACCGAGCCGTTAAGAGCGGCCGGACCCGTGTGAATCAGAGCACAATTAGCCCAGCCTGGCAGCCATCGGGCCTTCGGCATTCGACATTCTGTCGTCCTTCGTCATTCGTCATTCTGTCATTCTTATTGCTGGGCGGCTGCGCTCTCGGTCCCAATTACAAGCGCCCGCCGGTGGCGGTTGAGGAGAATTACCGCTTCGCCACGAGTCTCACCACCAACTCGTTGGCCGACCTCCCCTGGTGGCAGGTGTTCCAGGATCCCGTTCTCCAGGGTCTAATCGGCACGGCCATCACGAACAATTACGACCTGAAACAGGCTGTGGCGCGCGTTGAACTGGCCCGGCAGCAGTCCCTTGCCGTCCGCTCCCAGCTTTTCCCCCAGGTCGGCTACAACGGGGCGGTGGGACGGGGCCGCAACGCTGTGTTCAACACGCCAACGGCCCTGAACGGCGCCGTCGAGAGCTCCGCGCTGACGACGCTGAACGCCGCGTGGGAAATAGACATTTGGGGCCGCATCCGGCGCCTGAGCCAGGCCGCTCGCGCCCAGTACCTCGCCACGGATCAGGCGCGCCTGGGCGTCACCATCTCCCTCGTCAGCGACGTCGCGACGGCTTACTTCCAGTTGCTGCAATACGACCAGGAGCTGGAGATCCAACGCGCCGCCACCAATGCCTACGCAGGCACCTACCGGATCTTCAACGAGAAGCGCATCAACGGCGTCTCCTCGCGGCTGGAAACGGACCGGGCTATGGCCGCCTTTGCCGACGCGGCCGCGGTGATTCCGCAGCTTGAGTTGCAAATTGCGGCAACCGAGAACCAA
>DATKNZ010000288.1:0-21742 GCA_035541055.1 Candidatus Acidiferrum sp.
CAGTATCCAGCCCGCTGTGGCCGGGTTCAGCACTGGCAGCCCGATGATCACCGCGCGCACCGACCACACCGCCACCTTGCTGCCCAACGGCAAGGTGCTCGTGGCCGGCGGCACGGATTACACCAATGTGTTCGCCAGCGCGGAGCTTTACGACCCGGTCACCGGCGCCTGGACCGCCACCGGCTCGATGAACACGGCGCGCGATTTTCACAGCGCCACGCTGCTTCCCAACGGCAAGGTCCTGGTCGCGGGGGGCTACGACACCAATAGCCCGTCGCTCACCACGGCCGAGCTGTACGACCCCGCGACGGGCACTTGGCGCTACACCGCGCCGCCGATCAATTTCCACACCGCCCATACCGCAACCTTGCTGGCCGATGGCAGGGTGTTAGTAGCGCTTGGCTTCCCCAGCTCGCCGGAGATCTACAATCCTTCCAACGAAACATGGAGTGCTGCCGGGACACCCAAGTTCGCCCGGCAGGACCATACGGCCACCCTGTTGCCCGACGGCAAGGTCCTCGTCGTCGGCGGCGACATCGGCGAACAAACCCTGGTTCCCGCCGCGGAACTGTTCGACCCGGCCACGCTGACCTGGACCACGAACGGCGCAGGCGCGCTGAACGTCCCGCGTAACAACCACACCGCCACCCTGTTGCCCAACGGCGAGGTCCTGATAGCCGGCGGCGCTGACTTCACCAACTACCTCTCGAGCGCCGAGCTTTACAACCCCACCAACGGGACGTGGACCCTCCTGACCAACCTGATGAGCAGCGGCCGCGGCTACGCCACTGCCACGCTCCTCCCCAACGGCACGGTGCTCGTTGCCGAGGGCTACGCCGACTTCGGTTCGGCTGGGGACATATTCAACCCGGCCAGCGGCGCGTTTGCCCAGAGCGGCACCGGCTGGCCCGGCACCGAGCGATGGCAGCACACCGCGACCCTGCTTCCGAATGCCAAGGTGCTCATCGCCGGCGGGATCCTCAACAACGCAGTGACCAACAGCGTGGACATTTACGAAGCGGTGGGCGGGGCATGGTCCAGCACCGGGGCGCTCAGCACCGCGCGCTACGATGATACAGCGACTTTGCTCCCCACCGGCAAGGTCCTTATCGCGGGCGGAATTGACATCACGGCTCTCAACAGCATGGAGCTGTATGACCCCGCGACCGGCAATAATCTCCTCACCGGGACGTTGATTACCGCGCGTTACCACCACACCTCTACGCTGCTGCCCAGCGGCAAGGTCCTCCTCGCCGGCGGCACGAACAGCAGCGGCCTGGTCGCCAGCGCGGAACTCTACGATCCCGCCGCCGGAACGAGCTCGGTCGCCGCCTCCCTGTCTGTGGCGCGCTACCTTCAAACCGCAACCCTCATGGCCGACGGCAGAGTCCTCGTCGTGGGCGGCCTCGCCAGCACGGGCGCCGTGGTCAATGCCGACATCTACGATCCCGTCGCCGGGACATGGACCCCCACCGGCTCGCTCCACACCTCGCGCTTCCAACATACCGCGACCTTGATCCCCGATGGCCGCGTATTCGTGGCGGGCGGCTTCAACACCGTTCCGCTTTCCACCTCGGAACTCTACGATCCCGCGACTGGAACATGGGCATTGTCCGTCCCCATCTTCACGGCGCGTTATCAACACACGGCCACTCTGCTGCCCTCAGGCAAAGTGCTCGTCGCCGGTGGCGCGAGTGGCATCGGCCAGGCCATCAATAGCGCCGTGATCTGCGACCCTGCGACCGGTTCCGCCTTTACAACGCTGCCCCTCAGCACTTCCCGCTTTGCCCACACCGCCACCCTGCTGCCCAATGGCAAAGTGCTCGTTGCCGGCGGCTTCGCCAGCTCGGCTCTCTTCCAAACCGAACTATACGATCCTGTGACCCAGCTATGGACGACCGTCGGCTCCCTGCCATCCGCCTGCTATCGCCAGTCGGCCGTGCTGCTCCCCAGCGGCAAGGTGTTCCTCTCCGGGGGCTACGGCAGCTCAGGCCCGCTTTCCTCACAAGCCTTGTTTGATGCCGGCCTGGGCTTCCTGAATGCCTGGCAGCCTCAGATCACCTCCCTCACTTCGCCGGCCACCCTGACCGGCAGCCTGGTTATCTCCGGTGCCCGGTTTCGCGGCATTAGTGAAGGCTCCTACGGCACCGCCAAGGATTCATCCGCCGACTATCCCGTTACCCAATTGCGCAGCGTCGAAGGCGAACGCACCGTCTTCCTCCTCTCCACCAATTGGTCCACCAACTCCGTCACCTGCGGGCCGCTCACCAACTTCCCGCCCGGCTACGCCATGGCAACCGTCTTCGCCAACGGCATTCCCTCCCAGGCTGCCCTGCTCGATGTCATGAAGGCTTCGGCTGCGGTTACGCTGTCCAACCTCGTCCAGGCCTATGACGGCACGGCTAAGAGCGTTTCCGCAACCACCGCCCCGCCGGGCCTCGCCGTCATCGTGACCTACAACGGTTCGAGCGCAGCGCCAACGAACGCGGGAAGCTACACCGTGGTGGCGCTGGTCAACGATCTCAACTACCAGGGCGGGGCCACGAACACTTTGGTGATCGAGGGCCCGCCCCCGCGGAATTTCGGCGTGGATGTCTCGCACTTCCAGGATGCCGGCGGCATCCCCGCAACCAATTGGGCCCAGATGTATGCGCAAGGGATTCGCTTTGCTTTCGTGAAAGCCAGCGAAGGCCTGACCGGCCCCGATGATCCCACCATGGCCGCCAATATGGCCGGTGCGCAGGGTGCCGGGCTGCTGGCCGGCGTGTACCATTTCGCGCACCCCGAAAACCGCCCCACCACCAACGGGGCTGTCCAGGAGGCGGACCACTTCCTTAACTACGCCGGCAGCTTCATAGGCCCGGGCCGGCTGCGGCCCGTGCTGGATATGGAGGAGACCTCAAGCAACCTGCCGCCCGCAACCATGACCGACTGGGTGCTGGCGTTTCTGCAGGAGGTGGCGAGCAATCGCGGGGCCGGCGCCACGCCGATCATCTATTGCACCTCCGGTTATGCCGCCACGCAGTTTGACAGCCGCCTGGCCGGCAACGCGCTCTGGGTATCGGCGGGCGGAGGCAGTCCTACCAACGGCAGCCCCAGCTCCACGGGCGTCTTCACCAACTGGGCGTTCTGGCAATACGACGTCGGCTCGGCGGGCGGCATCAGCCCCATTGACCTGGATGTGTGCCATGACGAGTTCGAGCCGCTCACCTCCTATCTCATTCCCATGCCGGCCCCAGGCTGGCACATCACCAGCGCGGTGGCCGACGTCGGCGGCTTCCATGTCTCCTTCACGAACGTGCCGGGCACACGCTTTACGCTGATCGCCAGCACGAACGTAGTCACGCCGCTGAGCAACTGGACCGTGCTGGGCGCCGCTGCGGAATCCCCCCCTGGTCAGTTCCTTTTCACCGACCCGCAGGCCACAAACCTGCCGCAACGCTACTATCGGATACGCTGGCCTTGATGGGGAACGCTCCCCACCCGAGACCGCCGCACAGCCGGCCGGCAATAAAAGGGCTTGAAATCCCCTGTGGGCTGCCTATGCGCGCATTCGTTCCGCAAATGAGAGATGATGCGAATAATGGGAACAATCCGGGCAATGAGGAACATCCTTCCCCGTCCTCACCTCCCAGGGAGCGCGTCATCCCCCCGCGCGGGGATTACCAAACGCTCCACGCCTTCCACAAAGCCGAGGTTGTCTACGACATCACCTTCCGCTTCGCCCATAAACACCTCGCTCGGAACGACCGTACCATAGACCAGATGATCCAGGCAGCTCGCTCGGGCAAAAAGAACCTGCTGGAGGGCAGCAAGGCCGGGCGCACTTCCAAGGAGACCGAACTGAAGCTCACCAATGTTGCCCGTGCCAGCCTGGAGGAATTGCTGGACGACTACCTGGACTACCTGCGCGTGCGCGATTGCCCCAAGTGGGATAAGGATTCTCGTGAGGCGGTGTATGTCCGCTGTCTCGGACGCCGGGTGCCCCAGACCTATGAGCTCTACCGCGAGTTCGTTGACACGCGGGCACCGGAAATCATCGCGAACATAGCTGTCTGCCTTATCAACCAGGCGAATTACCTGATCGACCGCCAACTCCTTCGCCTTGAGAAAGACTTTGTGGAACAAGGCGGCCTGCGTGAGCGAATGACCCGCGCCCGTCTCGCCCGCCGCGCCCGCCAGCCATCACCCGCGGAATAATCCCTTTCTTCCCCTTCCTCCCATCAAGGCCCCGCGCGCTCAAGTACAACAAAAAAGCCGGATTTTACTCCGGCCTTCTTGCCACATTCTACACTGAGAACAGCACTTAAATCTGTTTGCGATGCGGCGCCGCAGATTTACGCCTATCAGCCACACACGGTCTGACTACTGCGCTTTTGCACCGTCAGTGCTTACACCATACCAGAACCCCTGTCCCCTGCATGTCACCAGTTGTGGTTACAAGCCCCGAAGAGGCTCAAATGAGCAATGATCGCACCCGGCCGCAACCCCTCACCCGGCCTGCGGCCACCCTCTTCCCCTCCTCTGGGGAGAGGGAAGGGGTGAGGCGCTCGCGTGCCAGGCTTCCCCCCGGTGGGTGCAAACCCCCATTGCCCGCCTCCGGCGGCAGTCTGAGCTTGAGGCCACGGGTTCCATGCCTCCAAGGAAGTGCAGACTCAATCGGCGTCAGGTCAGGTCGTTTGCCGTCGGGGCGGCCTTGCTGGGCGGACTTTATTGGTGGCTGGTCGCCAAGACGGATCTCCAGCAGCTCATCGCGGCGGGCATATTATGCCTGGTCGTGGCCGCGGCCCTCGCCGCGGTTGCCGCCTCAGCCGGCCTTTCGTTCACGCTGCAATGGTCCTGGCTTGGCCTGCTGGCGCGCAAACTGCCCGCCAAAGTCCTGCGCGACCTCGGCCTCGTCGCCTTCGCGCTGTGGAAGGCGACCGTCCGGCGAACACGCCTGACCGGCGGCTATCACCGGCTGCCGTTTAATCCCGGCGGCGCCGACACCGCTTCCAAGGTACGCCGGGCATTGGTGCTGGGCGCCATCTCGCTGCCGCCCAATTCGTTCGCCCTGGGCACCGAAGACCGACGGAGCCTGCTGGTGCACCAGCTCGTGCCGCAGCCCGAGCCGGCCGGAGGCGATTGGCCGATATGAACCTGTGGCTCGGCGCGGATGCCGCCTTGCTCCTGGCAACCTGGATCTGTGCGGCCGTGATCCTGCGCGGACGCCGGCTGAGCGATTGCCTGCCGGCCTTGCAAATGGCCGGCGTCATCCTGGTGCTCGCCCTGGTGGCGCTTTCGCAAGCCATGGCGCGACCCTCCTTCCTCGATCTGGCCCTGGCGCTGGCCGTGCTCTCGTTTCCGGCGGCCCTGTTGTTCGCCCACTTCGTCGAGCGCTGGCTGCGATGACTCATCCCGTCCCAACCGGCATCCTTGTGGGTGCCTCTGTGCTGGTCGTCTTTCTGGGCAGCCTGGGCATGGCGCTGGTGAGCGGGGCGGCGGCGCGGGTGCATTTCGTCAGCGCAGTGAGCCTTGTCACGCCGGTCCTGATGACGGCCGCTGTGCTGTGCCAGGGCGGGCTCTCCCAGGCCGGCGTGAAAACAATCCTTATAGCGGTCGTGCTGATCGCCCAGGGGCCGGTGGTCGCGCACGTGCTCGGGCGCGCCATCTATGCGCACGAACGCCTGCCTGAATCCGAGCGGGAGAAGCCTGCATGAGGCTATTCAAGGTGGTGCAGCTCGTGCTGCTGGTATCCATTGCGCTGGCCGGCACGGCAGTCGTGCTCACGCGCAATCCCAAGCGCCAGATCTTTATTGCCGGCATCTTCGGGCTGCTCGAGGCCATCCTGTTCTACGCGCTGCATTCGCCCGATGTGGCGCTTTCGGAGCTGGCCGTGGGAAGCATCGCTGTTCCGGCGCTGGTCCTGGCAACGCTCGCCAAGCTCGAGAAGATGCAATGAGCGCCACCGCCCGCCATGTCCTGTTCGCTGTGTTTGGCCCGGTGCTCCTGGGCTTCCTGTGCTGGGGCGTATGCGGCCTGTCGCCCTTCGGTCAGTTCCACGGCGCCTACGGCGAGCTGCTCAACCACGTAGCGGTGCAGGAGCGGCACGTCCTCAATGTCGTGACGTCGGTCATCTTCGACTACCGCGGCTTCGACACGCTGGGCGAGGAGTTCATCTTGTTTGCCAGTGTGACGGGCGTCGTGCTCCTGATGCGCCACGAGCAAAGCGAGCAGGAGGACGCCTGCGAGCCGCATTCGATCCAGCAGCATGACACCGGCGTGCTCGATCCGGCGGCCAGCGACCTCACCCGCCTGTTCACGCTCGGCTTCATCGGGGCGGTCCTGATGTTCGGTTGCTACATCGTGCTCACCGGGCACCTCAGCGTGGGCGGCGGCTTCCAGGGTGGCGTCATCCTGTTCGGGGCATGGGTGCTGGTGCTGCTGGCCTACGGCTCAGGCGTATTCCATCGCTGCGCGAATCCCTCAGCGCTCGAATGGGCGGAAGCCCTCGGCGGCGGCGGATACGTGGTAGTCGGCTGTGTCGGGCTGCTGACGGGCCAGGAGTTCCTCACCAACGTCCTGCCCCTGGGACATACCGGCCAACTGCTCTCCTCGGGCACGATCCTCCTGATCAACTGCGCCGTCGGCACGGAGGTGGCCGCCGGGTTCGTCCTGCTGCTGGTTGAGTTCTCCAGGCCGCTGCAAAAGGAAAGCCCGGGCCAATGACCTATCTGCCGTACTGCATCGCCGCGTGGCTGTTCGTGGTTGGCCTGTATGGCATCGTGACCAGCCGCCACTTCGTGCACCTGATCATCTGCCTTTCGGTCGTGCAGTCCTCGACTTACCTCCTGCTGCTGTCCATCGGCTTCCGCAGCTTGCCGGCCCAGGCGCCTATCTTCAGCGACGTGCCGCCCGGCTCGCCGGCGGTGGACCCGATCGTCCATGCGCTCACCCTCACGGACATCGTCGTGGGGGCCACCGTCACCGCCCTGCTGCTCGCCCTCACGCTCAACATCAAACGCAAGCGCGGCAGCGTGGACCCCGCCGTGCTGAGCCCGTTCCCGGAATGACGTGAACTGGCTGGTGCCAATGCCGGTGGGCCTGCCCCTGCTGGTAGCCGCCACGCTGGTTGCCGCCGCTCCCATTTGCCGGCGGCATGTGGCGGACCTGACCGCCATACTGGCCGCGCTGGCCGTCACCGTCACTTGCATCTGGCTGATGCGCTGCTCGACCGAGCACACCATCGTGTATTGGTTCAGCCACTGGCCGCCGCGGGGGCCGCAGGCCATCGGCATTTCCTTTGTCATTGATCCGCTCGGCGCGGGCCTGGCCGCCTTCTGCGGCTGCCTGGTCACCGTGGCCCTGGTCTATGCGTGGGGGTACTTCGACGCCGTGCGCACCTATTTCCACGCGCTGATGCTCATCTTCCTCGCGGCTATGGCCGGCTTCTGCCTTACCGGCGACCTGTTCAACCTCTTCGTGTTCTTCGAGCTCATGAGCGTGGTGGCCTACGCCCTCACCGGCTACAAGGTCGAGGAAAAGCAGGCGCTGGCCGGGGCCATGAACTTCGCCGTCACCAACAGCATCGGCGGCTTCTCCGTCCTGATTGGCATTGCCCTGCTCTACGGGCGCACCGGGGCGCTGAACATGGCCCAGGTCGGCCAGAGCTTGTCCGCGCACCCGGCCGACGGGCTGGTCGTGGTGGCTCTGACTCTCCTGGTCGCCGGCTTCTTCGTCAAAGCCGCCGTGGTCCCGTTCCATTTCTGGCTCTCGGACGCCCATGCCGTCGCCCCCACACCGGTCTGTGTCCTGTTCTCCGGCGTCATGATCGAACTCGGGCTCTATGGCGTCTTCCGCGTGTATTGGACTCTGTTCCGCTCCGTGCCGGGGCTGGACGGGCACCGGCTGCAGCTCGTGTTCATCGTACTGGGCGCGCTGACGGCGGTGCTTGGGGCGGTGATGTGCTTCAGCCAACGGCACATCAAGCGCCTGCTGGCCTTTTCGAGCATCAGCCACGTGGGGATGATGGTGCTGGGGCTGGGCTGTTTGACCAGCCGGGGCATCGCCGGCACCGCCCTGTACCTGCTCGGGCACGGGTGTGTCAAAGGCGCGCTGTTCCTGTGCGCGGGGCTGCTCCTGCACCGGCTGGGCAGCGTGGACCAGGTCGAGCTGTTTGGCCGCGCGCGCAAGTTCGTTATCCTCGGCTGCGCGTTCACCGTCAGCGGGCTTGGCCTGGCGGGCTTCCCACCGTACGGCACCTATCTGGGCAAGCAGATGATCGAAGAGGCCGGGGCGGCTGTGGGCCAGCATTGGCTTACCTGGGTCCTGCTCTTTGCGTCCGTGCTCACGGGCGGTGCGGTGCTGCGCGCGGGCGGCATGGTGTTCCTCGGCCTGGGCTCGACGCCGCGCCACGACACGGGCTCGCCGACCTCCATTCAAGAGGAGCCCGAGACCCGCAAAGGCCGCCGCTATATCCCCGTGGTCATGTTGAGCGCCGCCGTGCTCCTGAGCCTCGCGCCATTGATCTCGGCCCTGAGCCCCGACGCGCTCACGCGGGCCATTGAAAAGGGCGCAGAGCGGTTTGCCAACCAACCCGCCTACCAGCGCGCCGTAATGAAGGGCGAAGTCGCCCCGCCGGCGCGCTTTGAAGCCACGGCGCGGCCTACGGCCAAGGGAGTGCTGTTCGGCTTCGTGGCAGCGGCGGGCGCGGTCGCGGTAGCCCTCCTGTCGCTATATGCCGAGCGACTGCCGGCCCCCGGGCGCCGGGCCTGCAGTACCCTGTTCCGCCCGGTTCTTCAGGGCCTGCGCCGGGTCCACAGCGGCCACATCGGCGACCTGATTGTATGGCTCGTCATGGGTGTGGTGGCCATCGGCGTGGGCTGCGTGGTGGCGGCATCCGTGCTTCCATGAACTTTGGGAACATCCAACATCCAACAACCAACAACCAACATCCAGTCGCCACCGCCGCCGCGCCCATTGGGTGTTGGATGTCGGTTGTTGAATGTTGGATGTTCTTGTGAACAGGCGTCTTATGATCACGCCACCAGTTCCAGCCGTCGTAAGGGCACTGCACGTAGTCTCCCGCTGCACTCGGCATACCCCCACCTAAACCCCCCGTAAGCCCCTCGTATACCCCTCGTATACCCCTCGTATTTCAAATACTGGAAGGTTGGCCGGACGCCCGCAAGCCGGAGGCTTACGCTACTACAGAATGATCGCGGTGCGGAAATCCGCCTCGCCGCCACCCGGAGGGCTGGCTGCTCTCAGGCGCCCTTGGCGCTGGCTTCGGGCTCGGGCATGCGGAGGTCGGGCTTGCTTTGCCCTTCGGCTTTCGGGTTCCGCCTCAGGTCCACCTCGCGCCCTTTCCAGTTCTTCACGCCGATGTCGTCCAGGCGGCCTAGCGCATACCGGTAGGAGAAGCCGAAGAAGGGGTTGTGGGTAGGCCAGAAGGAGATGGCGTCCACGCCGGCCTCCCGCGCCAGCTCGATGGCGCGCTCGATGGTGCGCCGGCGGTCGTTCCAGTTGAAGAGCAGGTACTTCCACTCGATGAGGGGCTTGGAGAGCCCGCGCGCATTCCGGTATTCCACCAGCGCCTTCATGTTGCCATAAGCCTTCTCGTAGCTGCCGAAATGCTCGTACTTCTTGAGCATGGGGTCGTTGATGCCGGCGATGGAGAAATAGATATGGCTGGCGTACATGGCCGCCTCGCGCTTGGTGTCGGTGTTCAGCACGATGCCGTTGGTGGAAATCCAGATGCTGGTGTCGGGGTTCTTGCGGCGGAGCAGCGGCAGCTCCTGGCCGATGTTCGGTGACAGGAACGGCTCGCCCAGGTTCAGGTAGCAGAGAATCTCCAGGCCCAACTCGTGCACCAGGTCGGCCATCTTCGAGAGACGCTCCATGTCCATCTGCAGCGTCGTGCGGATCCGCGCGGCCGACTGCCGGTCGCAGCCGATGCAGTCAATGTTGCAGCGCACCGTGTTCTCCAGGAGCATGCCGCGATAGGGCAGGCGCGTAGGGGGGATCGGCGAGGACTTGGGCACCCGCTGCAAGTCGCCGCACCGGGTGCACGTCATGATGGGAATCTTGCCCTTGGCCAGCTTATCCCTCATGCCCTGCGCCACGGGCCCGAGGAACACGTCCTTGAAGGACTGCTTGTTCAGGTCGCCCAGGTGGCCGGAGCCGTCGTAATCCTGGCAGTTGCACGAGACAGTCAGGTCGCAGTTGACGGTGATGTTGTACTCGGACTGGCCTTCCAGCGCGCGGCAATGGAATCGCTGCCCGCGGAGCCGGGCGGACCATTCCAGGTAGAACTTCAGGAACCGGCGAACGTAGTCGCTCAGCACCCAGTTGAATCGTCTATGCTTCATAAGGGACCGGGCCTGGTGTGCGCTTGTGCGGCGCCCGGCAGCGATCGCTCAGAGAGCATACTCCCATTTTGGCGCCCGCAGGTCAAATTCTGGTTGGCAGACAGGCTGCCGAGGCAGGGCCAATTCATGAAGGATGGTAGGGACGCGTTCCACCGCGTCCCCATCTTCCCGCGATAGCAGGGACGCGGTGGAACGCGTCCCTACCACCCTTCATGAATTGGCCCTGCTTCCGAGGGCACAGCTCATGCCTCCCGGGTGATTCCCGGGCGATATGCCCGTGTGTCTCCCATGGGGCCCGGACCACATGGGAGACACACCGGGGCATCGCCGGGGAAACGCTGGAGCCACAGGCGGCAGCACCCCTGGCAGCGGCACGGGCAGGCCCGCCGCCTGGCAGACGCCGCGCCAGGCCTACTTGGCGCTTGTCTGCACGGATAGAGCGACGCCGATTCGGGGTCGGCTGGCTTCCGCAGGCGGGCCGGCCAGCAGAAAGACTCCCGTCCCTTTGGGTACCTGGAGCTGCGCAGCCACCTCGAAGTTGGTCTGAACCTGAATGTCCGCCGGAGACGGTGACATGGCCGTCGTGGGGGTCCGGTTTGTCAGGGCTTCGCTCACCCGGATGATGGTCGTGAGTTCCGTTCTGCCAGAGCCCATCCGGGGCAGGATGTCCAACAGCAGTCCGGCAGGGGCCAGTTGCACACCCTGGCCGGTGATCATGCCACCGGACATTAACCGGGCCGGGTGGCCGTCGCCTGTAATAATCCTAGGCTGGTACAGGACCCCGGCGCCGGGGGTCCGCTGGAAAGCTCGCGTTAGGGCTGCCAGGTTTTGCTCCGGCAAGAACCAGATCCTGAGCCCGCTGGGGTTCGTAAACGCGGGTGTGGGCAGCGACTGTTTCGCCCAAAACGATTCTCCGGCGCCAGAGCAATCAACGACCGTAGCGCCGACCTGACATGTCTTCGAGCGCCCGAGCACCGTTTCTTTGAGTCGCCATACCCAGGCCCAGGAGCGGCGGCGCGGCACATACTGATCGAACAAGGAGAGCTTCTGCCGCGGGATTGAGTAGGGCATCTGCATCACGATGACCGGCGGGGGCGGGGCAGGTCGTGCGGGCGGCAGAGCCAGAAACAGGCCCAACCCCAGAACGATCAGGAGGCAGGCCGCGAAGAGCAGGCGCTTCACGCGGCTGAAAACACCGCAACCCGCTGCGGGTTTCAAGCATAATGCAATCGGCTCTCAGTGCTTCAATTTCTTCCTGGGCGCGGCAGGCACCGCGGCCGACTCAGCGATTTGCTTGATCTCGCTGGGGTAGGGCTTCGTCAGACGAATTATCTCCTCGCTGGCGACGCAGAAGCGGATGGGCACGCTGGGGGAAGCGGGGGAATTCGTGGTCGAAGCGCCAGGCTCGCCCGCCTCGGCAATGCTGTCCACCTGGCCTACCACGTTGCCGGCCTCGTCGGCCACGGGGGCGCCGCTGGAGCCCGGGGCAAACTCCGCCGTCATATTGAACAGCAGGACGGGGCGGGTGAGCAGGCCATTGGTGTGGCCGTGCTCATCCACGGCATCGTTGCAGCGGAGGTTCAGGCGCGAGACCATGCCCTGGGTGAACATGAAGTAATAGCCGCCAGGATGGCCCAGGCAGTAGATAGGCTCGCCGACGCGGACGCCTGGCCGGAGCGGCAGCGGCTTGAGGCCCGAGGCGTTGATCTTCACAAGGCAGGTGTCGGATTCCGGGTCCGCGGCGAGCACCGATTCGACGGGATACACGTGGCCGGCTGCATCCGCCGCCACCAGGTAGCTCTCCTTCACGCCTTCGTCCTCGGCCCGCACGACGTGGCAGCAGGTGCAGACGACGCCGTCCGAGCTGACCACGAAGCCACCCGCGCCCAGGAAGTGCCATTCCCCGCAGTCGGGGCATTTGTAATAGCTGCCGACGGTGAGGGTGCTCTGGCGCAAGCGCTCGTATAAGTCGGGCGGGCTGAGCTGATGGTGGGAGGGAGTCGCGAGCCGCGCCGCGAAGCTCCGGGTGTGGACCTGGTGACGCAGGGCCTCGATGGATTTGAGCTTGCCGGCGTGCAGGAGCTTGGCGCTGGCGTCCTCAATCCGGTCCACGTACTGGTCATCATCAATAACGAAACGTGGCGCTTGGGCCGCGGCGCCCAGGCTGAGCAGGAGCACGGCGGCAAAAAGGACAGTATATCTGTACATAATTGCGTTTCTGCCATGCTATTAAGCCTGTGGGCTGCCTCCCTGTCAAAGGGTATCCTTTGACAGCCGCAGGTATCTAGTCCACTTTCCCGGGCTTCGCGCGGTGCGTAACGGCTCCGGGCAGCCCGCGCCCGGGTTGGACGAGTGCGTCTTGCGACTGTCCTTGTGCAGGTAGGGACGCCTCGGCGAGGCGTCCGGGTGCGCCTGAGACGGACGCCTCGGCGAGGCGTCCCTACCTGAACAAGGACAGTGTTCAGATGCGCCCGGGCTGGACTACCTTGCCGTGCGGCTATTGCCCGATTTGCCCCGAGGGTGTAACTGTCAGAGGAAACTATGGACAAGGCATTGATCATTGCCGAAAAGCCGTCCGTGGCCGCGGATATTGCGCGGGCGCTGGGAGGCTTTCAGAAGCAGGGCGACTACTTCGAGAGCAAGGACTACGTGCTCTCGTCGGCGGTCGGCCACCTGCTGGAACTGCGCGTACCCGAGCAATACGAGGTCAAGCGCGGCAAGTGGACCTTTGCCCATCTGCCAGTGATACCGCCGCGGTTCGACCTGCAACCGATCGAGCGCAACGAGGCGCGGCTGAAGCTGCTGCTCAAGCTGGTCAAGCGGCGCGACGTGGCGAAGCTGATCAATGCCTGCGACGCCGGGCGCGAGGGCGAGCTCATCTTCCGCAACATTGTTCAATACGCCGGGTCCGAGAAGCCCATCCAGCGGCTCTGGTTGCAGTCCATGACTCCCGCAGCCATTCGGGAGGGCTTCGAGCACCTGCGGGACGACGCCACCATGCGACCACTGGCCGATGCCGCCGTCTGCCGGGCGGAGTCTGACTGGCTGGTCGGCATCAACGGCACGCGCGCCATGACGGCCTTTAACTCGAAGGCGGGCGGCTTCCAGCTCACGACGGTTGGTCGCGTGCAGACGCCGACCCTGGCAATCCTGGTTGAACGGGAGGAGCGCATTAAGAACTTCGTGCCCAAGGACTATTGGGAAATTCACGGCACATTCGGAGCGCAGGCAGGCGAATACCCCGGGCGCTGGTTCGACGAGAAATTCACTAAGAAGGACGGCGAAGCCGATCTCAAGCCGGAGCGCGTATGGAACGCGGCGCAGGCGGAGGCCATTCGTGCCAAGTGCCTGGGCAAGCCGGGCGTCGTTACGGAGGAGAGCAAGCCGACGACGCAGCTTTCGCCGCTGCTCTACGATCTGACCAGCTTGCAGCGGGAGGCTAATGGGCGGTTTGGATTTTCGGCCAAGTCAACGCTGGCGCTCGCGCAGGCCTTATACGAGAGGCACAAGGTCCTCACCTACCCGCGCACGGATTCCCGCGCGTTGCCGGAGGATTACCTGGACACGGTGAACAAGACGCTGGGCATGTTGGGCCAGACGCCCTACGCCGGCTTCGCCGGGAAGATCCTCGAGAGCGGCTGGGTCAGGCCCAACAAGCGCATCTTCAACAACGCGAAGGTCTCCGACCACTTCGCCATCATCCCCACGTCCCTGGCGCCCAAGCACCTGAACGAGCAGGAGAGCAAGCTCTATGACATGGTGACGCGACGCTTCCTGGCCGTGTTCTACCCTGCAGCCGAGTTCCTGGTCACCACGCGAATCACGCGGGTGGAAGGCGAGCCATTTAAGACCGAAGGCAAGGTGCTGGTCAACCCGGGCTGGCTGGCGGTCTATGGCAAGGAAGCGCAGACCGACGACACGCCGACGCTGGCGCCGGCGCAGGCCAACGAGACGGTTAAGACGATCAACATCGAGGTGCAGGCCAACCAGACCAAGCCGCCGCCGCGCTTCACGGAAGCCACGCTGCTCACGGCGATGGAAGGCGCCGGCAAGCTGGTCGAGGACGAGGAATTGCGGGAGGCCATGCGTGAAAAGGGGTTAGGCACGCCGGCGACGCGCGCGCAAATCATCGAGGGCCTCATTTACGAGAAGTATGTGGTGCGGCAAATGCGCGAACTGCAGCCCACGGCCAAGGCCTTCTCGCTCATCGCCCTGCTGCGCGGCTTGCGGATTCCCGAGCTGTCTTCGCCCGAACTGACCGGTGACTGGGAGTTCAAGCTGTTGAGCATGGCGCGCGGGCAGATGAAGCGCCCCGACTTTATGAAGGAAATTGCGGACATGACGCGGGAGATTGTGGCCAAAGCCAAGCGCCAGGAGAGCGACACCGTGCCCGGCGACTTCGGCACCCTCAAGGTGCCTTGCCCAAAGTGCGGGGGTGAAATCCACGAGAATTACAAGAAGTTCCAATGCCAGAAGTGCCCCTTCAGCATGTGGAAGATCATGGCAGGCCGGCAGCTTGAAATACCCGAGGCGGAAGAGCTGATCGCCAAGCGCCAGGTTGGCCCGCTGCAAGGCTTTCGCAGCCGGACAGGCCGGCCTTTCGCCGCAGTGATCAGGCTGACGCCGGAATTGAAGCCCCAGTTCGACTTCGGCCAGGACCAGGCAGATGGCAACGGCGACGGGGCGGAAGTTGACTTCAGCGGCCAGGAGCCCGTCGGCAAGTGCCCGCAATGCGGCGCGCGGGTTTTCGAGGCCCCCATGCAGTACATCTGTGAGAAAGCGACCGGGAAGGAGCGCACGTGCAAGTTCCGCTCCGGCAAGATCATCCTGCAGCAACCGGTCGAGCGCGCCCAGATGCAGAAGCTGCTGGAGACGGGCAAGACGGATTTGCTGCCGAAGTTCATCTCGAAGAAGGGCCGGCCGTTCAAGGCCTACCTGGTAGTGAAGAACGGCGGCGTGGGCTTCGAATTCGAGCCGCGCCCGAGCGGCGCCAAGGGCCGCGCCGCCAAGGAAAAGGAACCTGAGGAGCCCGCGCCGAAATACGATTTCACGGGCCAGGAACCCATCGGCAAATGCCCGAAATGCCGCAAGCGGATCTTCGAGGTGGAGGACGGCTACGTGTGTGAGGGATCCCAATCCGAGAAGCGTCCGTGCACTTTCAAAATCAAGAAGGTCATCTTGCAGCAGCCCATCAGCCGTGCGCAGGCCGCCCGCTTGTTGAAGGAGCGGATGACCGATCTGCTTCCGAAGTTCATCTCGATGAAGACAGGCCGCCCGTTCTCGGCTTACCTGGTGGTGGACGATAAAGGCAAAGTCGGCTTCGAGTTCCCGGAGCGCGGGGTCACGGTTGCGCAGAACGATGAGGGCAGGTAAACACCCATCCACCGGTGGCGTGCGGCGCGAGTCGGGTTGTCGCGTCTAAGGACAGGCATGGCGGAGCCCAGCCCAGTCCAGGCGGCTGCCGAGGACAAGTGGGTCAGGAAATTCCTCCAGCATCTGGCCACGGATCGTGGGGCCTCGATTTACACGCAGCGCAATTACCGCCAGGCGGTGTTCGAGTTCCACGCCTGGCATCAGGAGGAGCGGCGCCAACCGCCGGCCTGGGATAAGCTCCAGCGCGATGACTTCCGCAGCTACCTTCGCTTCCTGGGCCGGCACGAGCTGGGGCGGGCGGCAATTCAACTGCGGTTCAGCGCCTTGCGCACCTTCTACCGCTTTCTCATACGGCAGGGTTTCGTGGCGGCTTCACCGATACGGCACCTGGCTTTGCCCAAGCTGGGGAAACGGCTGCCGACCTTTCTCACGCTCCAGCAAATGGCCGATCTGCTGTCGGCGCCGCTCAAGCTCCTTCCCGCCGCCGACGCGGCACAACCGGCGCAAGCCGAGGCCGCTGTCCTCTGCCGGCGCGACCAGGCGATCCTGGAAACCATCTACTCGTGTGGCTTGCGCATCAGCGAACTCTGCGGCCTGGCAGCGGATGACCTTGATTGGCACGAACGCCTCGTGCGCGTGCGCGGCAAGGGCAAGAAGGAACGGGTCGTCCCCATCGGCGAGCCCGCCCTGGAGGCTGTCCGGAATTACTGGAGCCTTCTGCCCCAGCCACCCGCCGGCGACTGCCCCGTATTCCTGGGCAACACCAGGAAGCGCACCCCCGTGCTGCCGCGCTACCTGCAAGGCCGTCTGAAGAAGTATCTCGCCATCGCCGGACTGGACCAGCGCCTGACCCCGCACAAGCTGCGGCACAGCTATGCGACCCACCTGCTGGATGCCGGGGCCGACCTGCGCAGCGTTCAAGAGCTATTGGGTCACGCCCACCTGGTGACCACCCAGGTCTATACGCACGTGAGCACTGAGCGGCTCAAGCGCGCTTATGAAGCGGCGCATCCAAGAGCCTAAGGGGATATGCGATTTACGATTTACGATCTACGAGCGCGGGGGATGCGGGGCGCTTATTCGGAGTCGGCAAACTTGGGCGCGGCGAGAATATGCGGGCGCGCCGGGCTCAGCCTTACCAGCACGACCCCGTGCCGCGGCAGCCGGGCCTGGAACGCGCCGGCGTAAGTGCCCAGGTCCTGCTGCCGCCAGAGGTCGCGCACGACGCGCTTGCCTCTGATCCCCAGGTCGGCCCACCGGGCTATTACCGTGCTTTCGTCTTCTCCACGGTTGAAGAGGCCTACGGCCTTGCTGCCGTCTTCCATATCTCTTGCCCACACTTCCAGGTCGCCATGTATTGCGACGCGCCGGCCCGGCCTGCCTAGCGGGTCCTGGTCCACGTCAATTACCTCGTCATTGGTCAGCAGGCTGAGCGTGAAGTCATCCAGGCGCGTAATGTCCCCGCTGAAAATGAGCGGCGCGGCGACCAGGCACCACAATGAGACATGCGTGTACTGCTCGTTCGGTGTGAGCGGGGTTGGCGCTGTCCCGCCTTGCCAGTTGCTCAGGTAGCCCAGCAACAGGTAATCGGGATCGTTCCACCCGCCGGGCCCGCCGTACTTGTGCAACTCATGCCGGGCATAGACGTCGAACCCATCCCGGAAGAGCGCCGCCGGGATGCCCTTGAACGAGCCGCCCAGGTCGCCCGCCGTGCGCCAGCTATTGCCGCCCACCTGCTTGCCCCACTTCCACACCTCGCCCATGCCGTATTGGCAGAGATTGAGGACGATATCGCGGTCCTGGTGCCGCAGGATGTCGCCCATGAGCCGATAAGGCTTCTGCAACGAAGCCAGGTCGGGGTGTGGGGCGATGCGGCCATAGGAACACCAATCGTACTTGAGGAAATCGTAACCCCACTCGGCGAACCGGCGGGCGTCGAGTTCCTCATGCTGGTAGGCGCCGACGTACCCGGCGCAAGTCGTCGGCCCGGGCGAAGTGTAGATGCCCGCCTTCAGGCCCTTGCAATGGATGTAATCCGTAAGGGCCTGCATATCGGGAAACCGCTTGTTGGCATTAACCATTCCGCGCGCGTCCCGTGGCTCGCCGCCAAGGACGGAATCCTTGGCGCCGGGCTTGACCGCCCAGCAATCGTCAATGTTGACGTACTGGTAGCCGTGGTCCCGCATGCCGCTGCTGACCATCGCGTCCGCCGCCGCGCGCATGATTGGGTCGCTGACACGCGACTCCCACACATACCAACTGTTCCAGCCCATGTGCGGCGTCAAAGCCAGCGTGTTACCGCAGACGATCTTCAGCGGGCGCTCCGCCTTGCCCAGAGCGTTGGCGGCCCGCAACGTTACAACGTAAGTGCCAGGCTTCTCGATGCGGCCCTGGATTTGGCCGGTCTGCGCGTCAACGCTCAGGCCCCGGGGCAGGTCATCGGCGGCAAACCGCATCGGCCGGTCGCCCGTCGCGGGGATGGTGAACAGGAACGGATGTCCCGGACGGACACCAAATATGCGCGCACCGTTAATCCTCGGGGTGCGGGGCGGCTTCGGGGTCAGAATGACAGCGTCCTCGTGCGGCGGGCCAACGATGGCCGGGCGCGCGCCGGTGACCAGTACCTTGGCGTCCGCCCAGTCTGCGTGGGCGAACGAAATGTCCTCTCCCGTTTCGGCACTGAGCAGCAGCATGGTGATCCCCTTCACATCCACATTCACCGGCCGCGGGGCGTCGCCCAGCTTCATGGGTCCACTGTCGAACAAAGTCTTGCCGCCGCCCCGCACCTTGAACGTAATGCGCGCCTGGTCTTTGCCCGCGGCATCATCCACGCCCACCAACGCCGAGAATCTCTCGGAGCCGCCGTTAAGCCGCAGCCGGATGAGGCTGAAGGCGTGCGTGCCTATGCCATGCTCGAAGCGCTTGCCGCCGATCGAGAGCGGCTTGCCGGTGACCGCCTTATCGGCCTGCGCCTGCCCCCAACCTTGCACAATGGGAGACAGGTCTAGCGAGGAGAGCCACACCGTGTCCGGTTCGGCAGCGAGGGTCCCAAGGGGCGGGGCGGCTAATAAGAGGGCGGCCGTGAAGGATTTGAGCTTCATGTCGGGCCATGGTTCCGCAGCCCGGCACGGAGTGCGAGCGCAAAATACGGCTGACTTGCTCCTTGACGCCCGGGATTGAATGCGGCTTTAAGAATGGTAGTCTGAGTATCAGAAGTATGATCAACCTACTGCAGCGGTTGCCGGGCATTGCTTTGGTCTCGCTCGCTTTGGCTCTGGCCGCGACCCCTGCGCTTGCCGGCGACACCTTCGAGTGGCGCACAAACCGGGTCACCGCCGACATCAAGTCCGGCGACCTGTACCACCTCCTCGAGCAAGTGGCGGCCAAAACCGGCTGGCACGTCTATGTCGAGCCCGACATCACCCACAAAGTCTCGGCCAAATTCAAGGACCTGCCACCCGGCGAGGCGCTCCACCTGCTGCTCGGCGATATCAATTTCGCGCTGGTGCCTGAAACCAACTCCAACCCCAAGCTGTTTGTCTTCCGCACCACGATGAGGAACGCCACGCGGTTTGTGCGACCAGCCGTTGCGGCGGACGTCGGGCAGGCCAAGGTCATCCCCAACGAACTCATCGTCCGGCTCAAGAAAGGGGCAAAGATAGATGAGATCGCCAAGCTGCTGGGGGCCAAGGTCATCGGTCGTATTGACAGCCTGAATGCCTACCGTCTCCAGTTTGACGACGCGGCCGCGGCCGACGCCGCGCGCGCGCAGCTTGCCTCCAACCCCGACGTCACCTCGGTGGACAGCAACTATGCCCTCGACCGCCCCGCCGCGCCGCAGCTCATGGGCGGCGGGGGGCCGCCCCCGCCCGACTTGCAGCTCAAGCCGCCGCCCGCCGATGGCCGCGTCATTGTCGGGGTGGTGGACACGGCCATGCAGCCCCTGTGCGGCAACCTGAACCAGTTCATGCTCAAACCCATCTCGGTCGCCGGAGACGCGCAGTTGACGCCGGGTGATCCGACGCATGGGACGGCCATGGCCGAGACGCTCCTGAGCAGCGTGAACACGATGACCAAAGGGAATACCTCCGTGCAGATTCTGCCCGTGGATGTCTATGGCCCGAATACGACCACGAGCACGTTCGACGTTGCCAACGGCGTCGTGCAGGCCGTCAATGGCGGCGCGCGCATCATCAACATGAGCCTGGGCAGCCAGGGCGACAGCACGTTCCTGCACAGCGTCATTCAGGACGTGAAGAAGCAGAACATCCCCGTCTTCGCCGCCGCCGGGAACCAGCCCGTGACCACACCCTTCTACCCGGCGGCCTATCCGGAAGTCACTGCCGTTACCGCTATCGACCAGGGACAACTCGCCAGCTACGCCAACCGAGGCAGCTTCGTCTCACTCGGCGCGCCCGGCACCAGCATCGTGTGCTACAACGGCTCGGATTATTATGTGGTGGGCACTTCGGCCTCGTCCGCTTACATCAGCGGGGTTGCCGCCGGTTACATGGACGCCAACTCCAGCAGCGTGTCCCAAATGCAGGGCTACCTGCAAAGCAACTACGGCGTGCAAATGGCGCCAAGCCAGTAAAGCGTGTTACGTTGTGCGTGGTGCGTGTTTCATGCCCGGCACGCAACACGCAATACGCACCACGCCACACGCTTAGCGCTTCAACGCTCTAACGGCGTACCCCAGCACCATGCCGGAGCTCCCCCGCGCCCGGCAGCCGCTAATCCACCACCCGCTTGCCCGCCTTCCGGGCCTCATACTGCGACTTGATCCACTTGTAGGTGGTGCGCAAGCCTACATCGAGCGGCGTATCGGGCTCCCAGTGCAGCATCTTCTTGATAAAGGTGTTGTCGCTGTTGCGGCCGGCAACGCCCCGAGGCGCGGTCGGGTCGTACTCCCGCTTGAGTTGAACCCCTGCAATCCGCTCCACCTTGGATACCAGCTCGTTAATCGTCACCAGTTCGCTGGTGCCCAGGTTGATGGGCGTGGCGATCAGCGCATCGCTGTGCATGATCATGTCTATGCCCTTCACGCAATCATCAATGTACATGAAGCTGCGCGTGACGGTGCCGTCGCCCCAGATCGTGATTGAATGCTTGCCGGTATCCACCGCCGTAATCACCTTCCGGCAAATGGCTGCCGGGGCCTTCTCGCGCCCGCCGTCCCACGTGCCCCAGGGACCATACACGTTGTGAAAGCGCGCAATGGCTGTCTTCATGCCGCGCTCAGCCCAATATTCCTCGCAGAACATCTCGGACAGGAGCTTCTCCCAGCCGTAGCCGCGCTCGGCCATCGCCGGGTAGGCGTCGGACTCCTTGAGCGCTCGCACATTCGGGTCCTGCTGCAGCGTGGTGTTGTAGGCGCAAGCCGAGGACGAGAAGAAATAACGCCGGGCGCCGGCCTGGTAGGCCGCCTCAATCATGTGCGTATTGATGAGGATGCTGCGCAGGCACTCGACGCGGAAGCGCTCGATGAAGCCCATGCCACCCATGTCGGCGGCCAGGTTGTAAACTTCGACCGCGCCCTCGCAGACACGGGCGCAATTGATTGGGTCGCTCAGATCGCGGTGCAGGCACTCCACCCCGGGCACGCGCTGATACCACTCCGGCAGCGGCTTCTTGTCCGCCGCCCGGATGCGCGTGAAGCCCTTGTCGTGGAAATAGCGTGCCAGCGCGCCGCCGATGAACCCGCCACCGCCCCCGATGACAATCAGGTCGTCCTTCTTGAGCTTGGGGTCCTTCTCAACCATTCGCTTCTTCTGTTCCATAAATATCGTTCGATGTAGTTCGCTATGAGCCCTGGCGAGGTCTCACCCCGCGCTTTGGCAGGCCGGTTTGCCGGCGCTGTTTTGGGCAATCAGGGCATGACCATGCCATGCGCTGGCGGCTTTGGCCAGTTCAATGTCAGCAAGTCAACGCCACACCAGGGCCAATTCATGAAGGGTGGTAGGGACGCGTTCCACCGCGTCCCCATCTTTCCGAGATAACGGGGACGCGGTGGAACGCGT
>DATKNZ010000289.1:0-15780 GCA_035541055.1 Candidatus Acidiferrum sp.
CCGGGGAAAAAGCGCCGTTCCTTGCCCTGTCCCTGGCGGCGGGCTTGCTGACGATTCATGCTGAGAAGTCCATCGGCGCGGTGGCGGCCAAAGGAGGCATCCCGCTGCTGATGCGCGCCAGCAACGCCCTGGTAACCTGCGTGCGCTATCTCAGGCAGATGCTCTGGCCCTTCGACCTCGCCATCTTTTATCCCTATCCCAAGGCGCTGCCGCTCTGGCTCGTGGCCGGGGCGGCGTTGCTGCTCATGGCTGTCAGCGTTTGGGCAATCACTGGAGCGCGCCGCCGTCCATACCTCCTCGTGGGCTGGCTCTGGTTCCTGCTGATTCTGCTTCCGGTGAGCGGGCTGATCCAGGTCGGCTCGCACTCGGGCGCGGACCGTTACACGTATGTGCCGCTGGCGGGCGTGTTCGTGATGATCGTTTGGGGCTGCGCGGAAGTGCTTGCGCGGAGTCGCTGGCCCAGGGTCCTCGCCCGCGCCACGGTGGCCGCTCTCCTCCTGGCGTGCGCCGCGCGGACGGAAGACCAGTTGCGGCATTGGCGCAACGCCGAGACGCTCTTCTCTCATGCGCTCGCCGTGACGCAGGACAACTATCTCGCCTACAACAACGTGGGCTATTACCTGATGCACAAGTACGGGCGGCTGGACGATGCGATAGAGTGCTTCCGCCGCGCCATCGCTCTCTACCCGCAGGAGGTCGAGGCCCTGGGCAACCTGGGTTACGCGTGCGCGCAGAAAGGGCAGGCGGCGGAAGCCATCACCTGGTACCAGGCGGCGCTGCAGGCGAACCCCGCCCATGCTGCCACC
The DNA here is from genome assembly GCA_035541055.1 of Candidatus Acidiferrum sp. Classification (GTDB taxonomy): domain Bacteria; phylum Verrucomicrobiota; class Verrucomicrobiia; order Limisphaerales; family UBA8199; genus JAPLUA01. Next base: position 807 of record DATKNZ010000289.1, read on the forward strand.
CATAACAACCTGGGCAACGTGCTGTCCGGCCTCGGCAAGCTGGACGATGCGATCCGGGAATACCAGCTTGCGCTCAAATACGAGCCGGAATACGCCGAGGCGCACAACAACCTGGGCATCGCCTACGCGCAGCAAGGGCGGTTCGACAATGCCGTCCTCGAGTTTCGGGCGGCCATCCGCTTCAAGGCGGCGTACGCCATCGCCCATAACGGCCTGGCCAACGTCTTCACGTTGCGCGGCCAATACGCCGAGGCGGTGCCCGAGTACGAAGAGGCGCTGCGGCTGGATCCTGCTTACGCCGAAGCGCAAAACGGGCTCGGCTACGCCCTGGCAGGAGCGGGCCGCGCTGACGAGGCCATCGGCCACTACGAGGAGGCACTCCGGCTGAGCCCTGGCTACGTGGTGGCGCACTACAACCTTGGCTGCGCGCTGGCGCGCCTGGGGCGGCGCGAGGAGGCAATCGCGCAGCTAAACGAGGCCCTCCGGCTCCAGCCCGATTACAAAGACGCCAGCCAAAAGCTCCAGGAGCTTGGCGCGCCTGCCGCCCGATGAAGCCCATTACGGCCCAGAACCGGGTGCATTTTGCCACTATCATTAGCTGGGTAGGGACGCCTCGCCGAGGCGTCCGTTTCCTGCGCACGCGGACGCCTCGGCGAGGCGTCCCTACCTGAACAAGGACAGTGGTGAGCTGCACCCCCCAGAACCCCTCACCCGCCCAGCCAGGCGGGCGCCCCTTCTCGGGCCTTCGCCCGTTGCGGCTAACCCGATTGGGGTATAGCCTTGGGCGTCGCTTCGGCTAACTTGTAACGTGCTCCTCGAAGCCGAATTGTAATGAACGATCCAGTGCACCGAAGACCGTCAGCACCTCTCACCTCTATGAATACACAATTCAATCGCCGCCAGTTTATTGGCACCACCGCCGCCGCCGGCGTGGGGCTCAGCTTCGCCAGCGCCTTTGGCGCCAGGGCCGAGGGGCCCGCCCCCATCAGCAAACCCGCCATCTGCGGCGGCAACCCCGCCCACCCGGGCTCCTGGCCCACCTGGCCGGTCTTCGGCGAACCCGAGGAGCAGCGGCTGCTCGAAAGCCTGCGCAGCGGTGAATGGTTCCGCTACTATAAGAACGCCGTGCAGGTGAAGAGCTTCGAGGATGCTTACGCCCAGCGAGCCGGCGCCAAATACTGCGTGGCCACCTCCAGCGGCACCAGTGCGCTGTACACCTCCCTCGGCGCGTTGGACATCGGCCCGGGCGACGAGGTCATCCTCACGCCCTACACCTTCGTCGCCACCTATAACGTCATCGTCCTGAACTACGCGCTGCCGATCTTCGTGGACGTGGACCTCGAGACATTCCAGCTCGACCCCGGCAAGCTCGAGGCGGCGATCACCGAGAACACCAGGGCCATTATCCCGGTGCACATCGGGGGCAACGTGGCGGACATGGATCGCATCGTCGAAATCGCCGACCGGCATCGCATCCCCGTGATCGAGGACGCGTGCCAGGCGCATTTGTCCGAGTGGCGGCACAAGATGGTGGGCAACTGGGGCCGCTGCGGCTGCTTCAGCTTCCAGGCCAGCAAGAACCTCAATTGCGGCGAAGGCGGCGCCATCCTCACCAACGATGCCGAATTCGCCCACCGCTGCGAGCTGTTCCAGGACCAGGGCCGCGCGCGCAAGACCGCCGCCGGCAATGCCGACGACTTCGCCTACTCCGGCAACCGCGGCACCAACATGCGCATGTCGGAATGGCAAGGCGCCATCCTCCGCGCGCAAATGACCCGCCTCGAAGAGCAATCCGACCGCCGCTGGCAAAACGCCCAATACCTCAGCAAGCTCCTGTGCGAAATCCCCGGCATCGCCCCCGCCCGGCTCTATGACGGCTGCACCCGGAGCGCCTACCACCTCTACATGTTCCGCTACGACAAGGAGCATTTCGACGGGCTGCCGCACGACAAGTTTATCGGCGCCCTCAACAGGGAAGGCGTGCCCTCCGGCGGCGGCTACTCGCAGTTGAATTCGGACAAATACGTCACTTCCCTGCCGAACAATCGCCACTATCAGAAGCTGTACGGCAAGGAGGCGCTTGATCGCTGGCACAAGCAGGCCCATTGCCCGCAGAACGACAAGCTGTGTGCCCAGTCCGTCTGGCTCGCCCAGACGATGCTCCTGGGCTCGCGCACCGATATGGACCAGATTGCGGAGGCCATTCGCAAGATCCAGGCCCACCCCGGCGACGTGGCAAAGGCCTAAAGGTCGCTCGCTTTTCTCAATAGCCAGGAGCCTGGCGGCTGAAATCCGAAGCCGCTTGGCCCTGAGGCAGGTCCTTCGCCAGCCGGGAGACTACGCTTGGAAATGCCGAAAGACCGCAAAGAGCGCAAAGGAAGAGGCTAAGTTCTTCTTCTCTGCTCGAGCATTCCTTCGATGAGGTCTGGTCGTTTAGGGCCGGTCGGGTGTGCATTGGACTTTAGCCAGCTAGTCAGCGCGCCCTGCCGGGCGCACAAAGAAAGCGAGGCTGGCTTTCGCCAGCCTCGCTCGATGTTGCCTCGTTCCCCCGGAACGGCGCCCGGTTTCGCAAGCCCAGGGCTTGCCGTGCTTCGCCGGGCGCCGCGAGTGGCTTAATAATCCATGTCGCCCATGCCGCCGCCGTGGCCGCCCGGCATCGGGGCCTTCTTCTCCTTCTCCGGAATCTCGGTGATGAGGCATTCCGTGGTCAGGAGCAGCCCGGCGATGGACGCGGCGTTTTGCAGCGCGGTGCGGGTCACCTTCTTTGGATCAACCACGCCCGCCTTCACCAGGTCTTCGTACTGGTTGTCGGCGACGTTGTAGCCCTCGTTGGCCTTGCGCTTCTTGACTTCGTCAACCACGACCGAGCCCTCGACGCCGGCATTGTTGGCCAGTTCGCGGATCGGGAACTCCACGGCGCGTTTCACAATGTCCACGCCAATGCGCTCGTCGTCATTGTCGCCTTTGACCTTGTCAATGGCCTCCAGGCAACGGATCAGGGCCACGCCGCCACCGGCGACGATGCCTTCCTCGACTGCGGCGCGGGTCGCGTGCAGCGCGTCCTCGACGCGGGCCTTCTTTTCCTTCATCTCGGTCTCGGTCGCCGCGCCGACATTGATGACGGCGACGCCGCCGGCGAGCTTGGCCAGGCGTTCCTGGAGCTTCTCGCGGTCATAGTCCGAGGTGGTTTCCTCGATCTGGCGGCGGATCTGGTTGACCCGGCCCTGGATGTCCGAGCTCTTGCCCGAGCCCTCGACGATGGTGGTGTTCTCTTTATCCACGACGATGCTCTTGGCCTTGCCGAGATCACTCAGCTCCACACTCTCCAGCTTGACGCCGAGGTCCTCGCTGATGAACTTGCCGCCCGTGAGGATGGCAATGTCTTCGCACATGGCCTTGCGGCGATCGCCGAAGCCCGGCGCCTTCACGGCGCAGATGTTCAACGTGCCACGCAGCTTGTTGACCACGAGGGTCGCCAGCGCTTCGCCTTCGATGTCCTCGGCGATGATCAGCATGGGCTTGCCGACCTTGGCCACCTTCTCCAGCAGCGGGAGCATGTCCTTCAGGCTGCTGATCTTCTTCTCGTAATTCAGCACGTAGGCGTCTTCGAGCTTGGCTTCCATCGTCTCCGCGTTGGTGACGAAGTAAGGCGACAGGTAGCCCTTGTCGAACTGCATGCCCTCCACTACTTCCAGCGTGGTCTCGATGGACTTGGCTTCTTCGACGGTGATGGTGCCGTCCTTGCCGACTTTGTCCATGGCGTCGGCGATGATCTCGCCAATGGTGCTGTCCCAGTTGGCCGACACTGTCGCCACCTGCTTGATCTCTTCCTTGTCCTTGACCTTCTTGGTGATCTTGTCCAGGTGGGCTACGGCCGCCTCGACGGCCTTGTTGATGCCGCGCTGGATGCCGATCGGGTTGCCCCCCGAGGTCACGAACTTGAGACCTTCGCGGTAGATCGCCTCGGCCAGCACGGTCGCCGTCGTGGTGCCGTCGCCCGCGGCGTCGCTGGTCTTGCTGGCGACCTCGCGCACCATCTGGGCGCCCATGTTTTCATAAGGATCCTCCAGCTCGATTTCCTTGGCGACGGTGACGCCGTCCTTGGTCACGGTGGGAGAACCGAATTTCTTGTCGAGCACGACGTTGCGGCCCTTGGGGCCGAGGGTGGCGGTGACGGCGCGGGAAAGCTTGGTAACCCCGCGGAGCACGGCCTGGCGTGCGGCTTCATCAAAGATTAATTGTTTAGCTGCCATAGTATCTTATTTGTTCTGTTTCGTTGCGTTTTGAGAGCTTACTCGAGGATAGCCAGGAGGTCGTCCCCGTTCAGGAGCTTGAACTCCTTGCCGTCGAGCTTGATTTCGGTGCCGCCGTACTTGCTGACCAGCACGCGGTCGCCAACCTTGACCTCGAACGGGACCTTCTTCCCGTCCTCGTCGGTCTTCCCGGTTCCGAGGACGCGGACGATGCCTTCCTGCGGCTTCTCCTTCGCGGTATCGGGGATAATGATGCCGCCCTTCTTCACTTCTTTCTCTTCGACGGGCTCAACCAGAACCCGGTCGCCGAGAGGTTTAACGTTTAATGCCATAGTTTGTCTGTCTTCGTTGTTTGTTGTTGTTTCGGTTAATTAAGGCAAAATCCCACCGCACCCACGGGGGAAACCTGTAAACGGGTCTGGCGAGCCGGTCCGGCTCGCCAAGCGCGCTATTTCTTGTCGTCCACCACTTCAGCGTCAATGATCGGCCCCTCGTCCTTGCCTTTCTTGCCGCCTTGGGCGCCTTCGCCGCCGGCTTCCGGCCCGGGCTGGCCCTGCGCCTTGCCGGCGCGGGCCTTCTCCGAGGCCGCCTTGTACAGCTCGGCCGACACGGCTTGCCAGGCTTCGTTGAGCTTCTCGCTCGCCGAACGAATGGCCGAGGTGTCCCCACCCTTCAAGGCCTCTTTCACCTCCTTGATGGCGTCTTCAATCTTGCTCTTATCGTTGCCGGCAATCTTCTCCGCGTTCTCCTTGAGCATCTTCTCGGAGCGATACACGGCGTTGTCGGCTTCGTTGCGCTGCTCGATCTCCTCACGCCGTTTCTTGTCGTCCTCTGCGTGGGACTCGGCGTCCTTGCGCATGCGCTCGATCTCGTCCTTGGCCAGGCCGCTGCTGGCCGTGATCGTGATCTTCTGCTCTTTGCCGGTGCCCAGGTCCTTGGCGCTGACGTGCAAAATGCCGTTGGCGTCAATGTCAAACGTGACTTCGACCTGTGGCACGCCTCGCGGCGCAGGCGGGATATCGGTCAGATGGAACTTGCCGATGGTCTTGTTATCCCGCGCCAGTTGGCGTTCGCCCTGCAGGACGTGGATTTCCACGCCCGGCTGGTTATCCGAAGCGGTGCTGAAAATCTCCGACTTGCGGGTCGGGATCGTGGTATTGCGCTCGATCAGGCGGGTGAACACGCCGCCCAGCGTCTCGATGCCGAGCGACAGCGGCGTGACGTCCAGCAGGAGCACGTCCTTGACCTCACCCTTGAGCACGCCGGCCTGAATGGCCGCGCCGACCGCCACCACTTCATCCGGGTTCACGCCCTGGTGAGGCGTCTTGTTCACCAGGCCATGCGCGGTATCCACTACCTTGGGCATGCGGGTCATGCCGCCGACGAGCACTAACTCATCAATCTTCTCGGCGGGAATGTCCGCGTCGCGCAGGCAGTTCCGCACCGGGGTAATGGTCCGCTCAAACAGGTCGTCGCAAAGCTGCTCCATCTTGGCCCGCGTCAGCTTCATGCTGATGTGCTTGGGCCCGCTGGCGTCCGCCGTGATGAACGGCAGGTTGATCTCATACACCTGCGAGCTGGACAGCGCGATCTTCGCCTTCTCGGCTTCCTCTTTGATGCGCTGGAGGGCGTCGGCCTGCTTCCGCAGGTCCATGCCGTTCTCCTTTTTGAACTCGTCCAGGATCCAGTCCATGATCCGGCCATCCCAATCATCGCCGCCCAGGTGGGTGTCGCCGTTGGTAGCCTTGACCTCGAACACGCCGTCGCCGATTTCCAGCACGGAGATGTCGAACGTGCCGCCGCCCAGGTCATAGACGGCGATCTTCTCGTCCTTCTTCTTGTCGAGGCCGTAGGCTAGCGAGGCGGCCGTCGGCTCGTTGATGATCCGGAGCACCTCGAGGCCCGCGATGCGCCCGGCGTCTTTGGTCGCCTGCCGCTGCGAATCGTTGAAATAGGCGGGCACGGTGATGACCGCTTGGGTGATCTTCTCACCCAGGCGCATCTCGGCGTCGGCCTTCAGCTTGCCCAGGATCATCGCGGAGATTTCCGCCGGGCTGAACTGCTTGGTCTTGCCTTCCACCTCCACCTCCACCGCGGCGTCGCCGTTCGAGCCGGCCACGACCTTGTAAGGCACGCGTTTGCGTTCCTCCTCCACCTCGTTGGTTTTGCGCCCCATGAAGCGCTTGATGGAGTAAATGGTATTCCTGGAATTCGTGACCGCCTGCCGCTTGGCTGCATCGCCAACCAACCGCTCGCCACTCTTTGTGAAAGCCACAACGGACGGCGTCACGCGCCGCCCCTCTGAATTCTCGAGCACGACAGGCTCGCCCCCCTCCATGACCGCCATGCAGGAGTTCGTCGTGCCCAAATCAATGCCTATAACTTTTGCCATAATATGTTCCTGGATACAAAAATCCGGATCCTTATTAGCACCAGGGGTGCCACAGCCCCATCCAAAATGTAAATGCCGCTCTGCGAGGCACTTATGCGAAATCCATCGGCGCGCAGCCCCGGTGAAAGTGTGCCACTAGTGCCATTATGGCACAGCCTGCTGTCGGATGGCACAGTCCCCTGTCACACCTGCTCGCGTTTGCGCGGGTGACGAGGCCCGCCCGGGAGCCCGGTTATAGCCCGGTGTGTCTCCCATGTGGTCCGGGCCCCATGGGAGACACACCGGACTCACCGGGGCACACATCCGGCGCCCCCAAGGCCCGACTGGCTGGCGCTGGCCAAGGCTCCGCCGCTTGCCTCGGAATACCTGCGAGGGTTATGGTGCTTGCAGCGTACAGACTGAGAGAGGAAGAGAATGAGGACCAGGAGCGCCAGACCTATGCTGCAACGGCCCCTGCGGCCTGCCTTTGCGATGCAACTGCGCCGCCCGGGGAGAGCCGCCCACGGAGGTCACCAGCCATGAGCCAGCCACTCCGCGTGCTCATTGTGGAGGACTCCGAGGCCGACACGGCCCTCCTCCAGCACGAACTGCAGCGCGCCGGCTACGCGCTCCACTGCCGGCAAGTTCAGACCGGAACTGAGATGCGCGCCGCCCTGGAAGGCGAACCCTGGGACCTGGTCATAGCGGACTACCGGATGCCGCGATTCGACGGCCTATCGGCCCTGGCGCTCGTGAAGCAGCTTGGGCTGGACCTGCCGTTCATCGTCGTCTCCGGCCACATCACGGACGAGACCGCCGTCGAGGCCATGCGCTCCGGCGCTCACGATTACGTGATGAAGGACAAGCTGGCGCGGCTGGGCCCGGCCATTGAGCGCGAGCTGCGCGAAGCCGAAGTGCGCCGGGAGCGACGCCGCGCGGAGGAAGCCCTGCGCCGCGCCCACGAGGAGCTGGAAATGCGCGTGCAGCAACGCACTGCGGAACTCAAAGCGGTCAACGCCAAACTCGTCACCGCCATTGTCGAGCGCAAGCGCCTCGAATATGAACTGCTCGACATCACCGAGCGCGAACGCCGCCGCCTCGGCCTGGACCTGCACGACGACCTCGGGCAGAAGCTTTCCGGCCTGGCGCTCATGACCAAAGGACTGGAGCGCAAGCTGGCCGCCCGCCGCGCCCGCGAGGCCGCCGACGCCGCCAAGATCCACGAGCTGGTTCAGCAGACGCTCAATCACGCCCGCGACCTGGCGCAAGACCTTGCCACATTGGACCTTACTGTGCGAGACCTGCCGGCCGCCCTCGAGGGCCTGGCCCGGCACGCCGAGCAGTTGTTCAAGATCTCCTGCCGATTGAACGTCGAAGGCCAGATACCGCCCCTGGACACCGCCATCGTCAGCCAGGTCTCCAAGATTGCGCAGGAAGCGGTCACCAACGCCATCAAGCACGCCAAGGCCGACGAGGTCGCCATCAGCCTCGCGGATGGCGACGGCAAGATCGTGCTGACCGTGTGCAACAATGGCCTCCCCTTTCCCGATCTCCAGGGACGCGCCACCGGCATTGGCCTCCGGATCATGAACTACCGCGCCAGCCTCATCGGCGCTTCCCTGGAAATCAAAAGCGCCGGCGCCCAGGGCACTCGTCTGATCTGCTCCGTGCCCTTGGAAGAGAAAAAGTGATGGTTAAGCCTTAGCCGTAACGATGCGGTTCGTGAAGGGGAGCGCACGCGCCCCCGCGTGCGGTTTTCCGCGCCCCCGCGGAAAACAGGGAGGGCTTACGCGGCTAACGGTTTAGTGGCCGATGCCAGCCCGGCTCCGGCCGGCGAGGGCGCCGGCCGGGACACGCGAGGGCGCGTGTGCTCCACGAAACCAACTGCATGGATACGGCTTAGTTCGAACTCTCGGCCACGGGACCAAACCTCACGCCCGGCGGCGTCGGCGCGTAGAACTTCAGCGTGAGCCCATCGGTCGTCACGCTCGCGGCATAGACCGTAAAATAGAAATACTGCGCCACCCGATCGAACGCCGGCGCCAGAGAATAATCCATCCAGCCCTTGAAGTGCCGTTCCGCCCCGGACAGGCCGGGCACGCCCGGGAACAGGCCCAGCGTGTTCGCGTTGGCGGCGGCGCTAGGGTCCTTCTTCATTGCCTCAAAGGCCGCGCGCATCGCGTCTGCCTGGTTTTCGTAGCCGAAAAGGTAGGTGCCTACGCCGCCTGCCTTTTCCGCCGCCTCCGCCAGGCCAGCCCGGTCGCGCAAGGCCCGGGGCGGGTTCTCGGCGCTGCGCAGGTATTCCTCGAGCAGCGCCGGGTCGGTGGAGAGGGCCACATAGCTCGCGCCCGCAGCGAAGCTCAGCGCCCGCCCCGGAGCCGGGGTGGCCAGCGAAGCCCCAAACAGCGCCACCGGCGGCAACGGCACCGAGTAAATCTTCCGGCCCAGGAAATCCCGGTCGGTGATCGTGTCGCCCTGCGGGAAAATCACGAACAGCGCCTTGAGCGCCGCCGCCAGGTGCTCCGGGTCGGGCGACCCCAGCAGAACGATCGAGGAAGGCGAACTCGCCTCGCCAGGGTTGCCGCCGCCGGCAGCCTTCGCATAGGTGATCAAGTCGTCGCCAAGGTTGCCCACAAGCATCTTCCTGAGATCAAAGTCCGGGTCCTTCTCTTTCGCGCGCGCGGCCGCGGTATCGAGAATCCAGTTGATCGTGCTGGCGGTTTGGGACGAAGCGTCGTTAAGCATCTGCTCCAAGCTGGCCCAGGCCTTCTGGCCGTCCACGCGCCAGCGCTGGAAACTCACCGCGTCGGCGGGCACAAACGGCGGCGGCTTCGTCTCCTTCGGCTCGCCCGCCAGCACCTTCAGCAGCCCCTGGCGGCCGGCCTCCGGCGCGCCCACCGAGAGCTGAAAGCGCACGCCGTCGGTCGTCGCCTGGACACTGACCGCGAGCGTCTTCACCGCTCCCAGTCCCAGCGCGCTCATCGCCTTCTCGGGCGGGATGACGTCGAAGGGATCCGGCGCTTCGCCTTCCGCCTTCTCGGCCTGCTTGCGGCTGGCCGCATCCATGAGCGCCTTCACATTCACCCAGCCATACGCCGGCGCGTTGCGGAACAGCGCCAGGGCATCCGCCTGGTATCCGGCCACTTCGCTCAGCGGCGGCAAGGCCCCGCCCGTCAGCCGCACCACGACCTTTTCCACGGGCGGCAGCGCATTGCCGATGATCAGCAACGAGTCCGCCTGGCCGATCACCAGGTCGGTGCCGGACATCAGGAAGCTGGCCACGGTGTCGAGCACCAGGTCCACGTTGCCGGCAGCTAGGTCGCTGACCGCCGCCGCATTCGGCGAGACCGACTGGCCCGGCCGCGGCACCAGATCGAACGGCAGCGGGAAGATCTTCCGCAGCGCCTTGGGCATATTGTTGCTCGATAACGGGAAGACGGAGAACTCGAAGTCGCGCAGCCGCTCCGTCCGCACGGGCTTGCCGGCGTCCATCCATTGCTTGCGCAGGTCCGCCAGGTCGCTCTTCAGCACCGGGGCCTTGTCTCGCGTATCGAGGAGCAGCACGAAGCCCGGCGGGTGTTCGGGGCCGCTCTGCCAGTCATTCTTCGTCAACGCCAAAGTGAACTGTCCCTGCATCAGGCTCGCGTAGGTATCGAGGCTGACCCCCAGCTCGCGTTCCAGCGGACGGATCAGTTCTTCGCGGCACTTTGCGACGAAGTGCTCCCGCATGGGGCGCATGGCCGGGTCATTCCAGAACCGGCCGTACGCCGAGTTGCGGTACATGCCGGTAAGCTTGCTCCAGTCGGGCGCGGTGAAGACCGCCAGCGTGTTGTCCGGCAGCAGCTTCTCCGCGGGAGGCACGGCGGCGTGGGCCTGGGGCGCCAGCACGAGCATGAGCGCCGCCGCCAGGCCAAGGATTTCAGAGGCAAGGACGCGCTGATCGCTCCACCCCCACGATAGCGATGGGACGGGAACCTTCGGGCTTCGGGCTTCGGCCTTCGTTCGGCCTTCGGATTTCGGCATTCGGAATTCGCTGGCCGGTTGCACAGAAAACGTCCAAGAGCCTCGTGCTACTGCCCGGGCGCAATGCCAAATTGAGCCCGCCTGCACCCTGCTCAAGGCTCCGCCGTGGAATGCCGCGTATGACTCGGCGGCTCCAGGTAACGGTAAGCGTTGCCAGGGTTGTCGTTGGCGTAGGCAAACGCGTCGCGGTGATCCAGGAAGAACTTCACCGACTCGACGGGGATGGCGAAGCCCAGCCCCTCGGCCGCCGTCGCTTTCATATTGGTCACTCCGATCACGTCGCCGCTCATGTTGAAGAGCGGGCCCCCGCTGTTGCCCGGATTGATCTGCGCTGTCGTCTGCAAATACAACGTGCCGGCCATCTCGCGCGTCTTGGTGCTCAGAATGCCCTCGGTCACCGTGCGCTCCAGCCCCAACGGGCTGCCGATGGCGAACACCTTCTCGCCCACCGAGAGCGCGTCGGCGCTGCCCAGGTCCACATACTTGAACTTGGGCGCGTCCCGGTCGTCCACTTTCAGCAGCGCCAGGTCGGCGAACTTGTTCAGCGCGATGATCCGGATTTGCTTATACGTCTTGCGATCCAGCTCGCCGTGCCTCTGGTGATAGACCTCGACCGAAATCTGCGTCTCATTCTCGATGACATGGAAGTTGGTGATGAGGAAACCGTCCTCGTTGATGAAGAAACCCGAGCCCAGGCCGCCTGGGGTGCGCACCTGCACGACCGCTTCGCCGATCTGCTTCACCAGGTCCAGCACGGTGCGCGCGGGCTGCGGCTTGCTCGGCGCGGTATAAAACGCCGCCTCGGTCGCGCCCGCCACCGCGGCGGCTTCGGAAGCAGGCCCCGGCGGCGGCACCGCGTATTTGGTCCTGCTGGCCGACGGGGAGTTGCGATCTATGCGGAGGATCTGGTTGCGGGGAATGACGAGCACCGTGTAGCCCACGTCCACGGCCACCTGGTCGGGCTTCTCGGCCAACACCTTCCCCACTACCGCGGCCTTCTCCTTTAACTCGATCGTATCTGCACAAGCCTGCTCCAGCCCGAATCCAACCAAGGCCAAAAGCAAAGCCCACTGTCTAATCATGACCTGAAACTAGCGGACGCGCCTGCCTTTGACAAGCCGCGCTGCCGCCTCGCCCCAAGATTGGCTATCGGCTAATGGCTATCGGCTATTCCCGACCTGCCGTCGCCCCCGGCGGCCCTGTCTCTTTGCGCTCTTTGCGCTCTTTGTGGTTATCTTCAACTTCTGCCATTGGCTTCCGCATGAACCTCGCAATCAGGCTCCACCGCGCCGGCGCTCGCAGCAGACCTCACGGGCTGATAGGTGACAGGTGCTCGTGGGCTATCTTCCACTGCCCGGCATCCTTAACGAATACCAACGTCGAGCGGTCCCTCCGCCGCACCACTTTGCCGCCGGACTCGAAACTGTAATCGAGAATGAAAGTCGCAATCCCCACATTGTCGAAAACGTCGATCTTCAGCGCATCGGCCCGCATCCTTAAGCCTTCGGCGGCTCCCAATCCGTCGTGCTCGCCCTGCCGCCCCGCAGCCGCGTCCAGGCGGCCAGGAGATGAGCCTGTGAACTTGGTGAACTTCGGCCCGTAGAGGTGATAGCTGTCCAGGCGCGCGAAATCCTTGCTCTCCGCCGCCGTGAAGACCTCCTCGAGGCGCCGCTGGATTTGGGCTTGGCTCGCGTCTGCCTGCGGCGTGTGCACGCCGGCGCAGCCCGCGGTCAGCCAGGCCGCCAAAGCTGCCGCGCCCGCCGTCCGGAAACCAGTATTGGCTTTATAGTTCATAATCAACGCCCCTCACCACACCACCGCCGTCTGGTCCATGCCCGGCGCCGTGGCCGGCCAGAGGACCTTCTCGCCGTCCGCCAGGACGGCTTGCAAATAGTATTCGACCGCGCCCCGGGGTCGGGCCGGCAGCGAAACACGATACGCCTGCCGGGCCCGACACGTGGCCGGGACTTCCCTGAACTGCCCCTCCCCCAACGGACGCCAGTAGAGCGTCACCCTGCTGCACTTCTCGTCGGAGAGAACGAACGCGCGGATTTCCTGCGGCTCCCCGGCCTCCACCGGCGCCTTAGTGCCGCTCGTCCCACTCATTCCGTTCGAACACCGCAATACCCACGAGGATGAGCCATTGCGAGGAGGTCCCGCATGCGTAATAAGCCTAATCGCACGGCTCTGGGCTGATTCCTATCGCACGCTCAGGCGATAGAAGGTAGCGCTAGCACCCGCAGGAAGCGCCACCTCCTCTCGCAACGTGGAGAGGTTGAGTATAGGCACATTGGTTACGTCACTCCAAGCTCCGACGTTCAGGGCCGCGTTTTGCTGCAACACGAGGTTCTCCGAAGGCACCAACCAGGAGAGGCGTACACTGTTGCTGCTGGAAGTGATTCCCAGAAGAGGTGAGGGGGCGGTAAGAAGTTTCCAGATGCTGCCGTTCGAGGGAGCGGCATAGGCTACCGCGCCGTCAGCGCTGCAGGCGACAGATTGCCAGGAAAGGGCCGGGGCACTGTTGGAGACCCAAATGCCACCCGGATTAGGTAGAGAATAGACTTGGCCCAAGGAATTCACCACGAAGCCCTTGGTGCCATCGGTCGAAAGGGCGGCGCCTTGCCAACCTTCGTTAGTGGGAAGGCTGTTCGAGACCCACGTTTGCCCGGAGTTGGTAGAAGAAAAGAGGCCGGCAAAGGGGGGCGAGAAGCGAGACCTGCCAGCGGCCACCAGAAGGATCCGACCGTCCACCGAAGACCCTACCGAAAAGTATTCATAGGCACCATCACCATACCACGGATTAGGAATGGCTCCGGGAGATTCCCAACTCGCCCCGGAGTTGCTTGAAGAAAACACATATCCGCCATTGCCGAAAACCGCCATCCAGACTCCGTCTGCCGAGCAAGCTACACCGATCATATCCACAGCGAGCAAACTGCCCCAGGTAAGGCCCGAATTAGTCGAAAAGTGAATGCTGCCGTCCAATGCTACGAGAACAGAGCCATCGGCAGAGGACGCAGCGACGCCGCACCCACTAGGGCTGTTGGTTATCCATGTCAGGCCTGAGTTTGTCGAAATGTAAAGGTTGCCCCCGCAGGGTGCAGCAATGAGCTTGGTTCCATCCGCTGATGAGGCCACAGAATCCCACTCGCCTATGGGCGCACCTGTCAGAGTCCAATTCGTGCCGCGGTTACTGGAGGTGTAAATGCCCCCGCTAGTTCCCCAAAACCGGCTTCCTGCGGCAGCGACCAATTTGCTGCCGTCGGCGGAACAGGCAATCGCGCCCCAATTATTCGAGGGCGCGCCGGTCTGGGTCCAGCTCTGCCCTCGGCCACAGGATAGCGACCCAACCGAGAGGAACATTCCCGCTATAACCAGAGTTTTAGGCAGGTGTCTTCCCATGAGTTTCTGTTAGGCAAGAATCATGCCAGCTAAGCTTCAAGGGGAAATCCAAGAAACCAATTTGCGGCAGGCGTCAAATTTTCACGCCTTTTGCGTGCCACCCACACCGACGGCGCTGCACCACAATCCGGCTGCCGCGGCTCGCGCCCGGCTTCACGGCCAGCAGCTTTCCCGTGCGCAGATACACGTAGCGCCGCAGTTCGTTGGCCGCAAACGACTCCAGCTCCGAGGCATTCTTTCGGACTGAGATTAGCGCCGGGCCGGCTGCCGCAAAATGAGTCGGCTGGGGAGGGCTGTTGGGGGTTCCCAGCGCCGCCGCCTCGGCCCCGCGACACTCGGCGATGTGCCAGAGGCCGAATGCGACAGTCAGCGCGAACATCAGCGGCCTGGACATAGAGTGTGAACCGGGTGCAGCGACGGCTGTTATACTTGAAACCGGGAGCATGGGAAGCCTCCTTTCGCATCCGCGCACGCTTTGGGACCATGAACCAGGACGGCACGAGGGCGGCGCGCGAACATCCAACATCCAACATCGAACATCCAACATCCAATGAGCGCCACGGGATCGGCCATTGGATGTTGGATGTTCGATGTTGGATGTTGGATGTTCCCTGCCGATTTCTCCCTGGTCTCTAGCTATGCACAAAGGATGCACACCGGTACCTCACCGTAGAACCTCTGCAAACCTTGCAGAGGTTCTACGGTGAGGTACCGGTGTGCATCCTTTGTGCATAGCTGGAGGTGAGGGAGGGATGCGCTAGACGATAGCGGCACAAGACTTTGAAGGACAGGGACTTGCCAATCTTAGCCCGCGGACGGCGGTGAAATTGGTAGGGACGCCTCGCCGAGGCGTTCGTCACCCCCCGGGGGCTAAGCCGGACGCCTCGGCGAGGCGTCCCTACCAATTCTCGTCAATAGCGCCTTG
>DATKNZ010000290.1:0-11566 GCA_035541055.1 Candidatus Acidiferrum sp.
CTCGCTGAGCTTCCGTCTCTATGGCAACATCTTCGCTGGCGAGAATATGCTGGAGTCCATGGGGCGGCTGGTGCCGGGGTTTGGGTGGCTGCTGCCGGTGCCGTTCTATTTCATGGAACTGCTGGTCGGGCTGGTACAGGCGCTGGTGTTTATGTTGCTTACGGCCGTGTTCACGATGCTGATCTGCATGCATGAGGAAGAGCCGGGAGGAGCAGCGCATTGAGTTTAATGATTTCAGCGGCTTGACCGTGTTCAATCGCGGGAGCCGTTGAGCAACAGAAAGGTAAATAGATATGGTAATGCCAATGTTGGCAGAAGGACTGACGGGGAATATGCACGTCGGCCTGGCGGCACTCGGTGCGGCCATCGGCGTGGGATTCATCGGCATGAAGGCTTCCGAGGCGGTGGGACGCAATCCCGGCGCTTCGACCAAGATTCTGGTGCAGGCGATCCTCGCGATCGCCTTCGCGGAAGCCATCGTGTTCTACGCAATCTTCCTCGTGAAGTAATGCCAGGGCGCGGGGCCCCAAACGGCTCCGCGCCTGGCCATTCAAGAATATGCAATCGCCCGTTTTCTTCGGTAATATCGGCAGCGACCTGAGCCAGATGGCCCAGGATACCGCGACCCGATTCGGTGTGGACTGGCAACACTTCGGCGCACAGTGCATTAGTTTTGCCATCGTTGCCTTCCTGCTCCATCGCTATGCCTATAAGCCGATCCTGACCGTGCTGGCTGAACGCAAGCAGCGCATCCAGGAGAGCCTGGACAACGCCGAGAAGATCAAACAGGAGCTGGCCGGCGCCCAGGCCAAGGCCCATGAGATGCTGGTGCAAGCCGGCCAGGAAGGCAGCAAAATGATCGAGGAAGCCCGCGCCGCCGCGGCCAAAGTGCAGGAGCAGGAGACCCAGAAAGCTATCGCCACGGCGCAGGCCATTGTCGAGAAGGCCCAGCAGGCGGCCCGCAGCGAGCACGCCCGTATGTTGGCCGAACTGCGCCACGAGGTCGGACGGCTGGTCGTCGAGGCCACGGCGAAGGTGACCGGCAAAGTGCTGACGATGGACGACCAGAAGCGCCTGGCGGAGGAAACGACCCGGGAGCTGGCCGCCTAGCCGCTGTGAAGATCTCCAAACAGGCTCGCCGCGATGCCAAGGAATTGTTCCTGGCCTGCCGCACCAACGGCACGCTGGACGAGGGCAAGGTTCGCGAGGTGGTGCAGAAAGTCATTGCGACCAAGCCGCGCGGCTACTTCCCAATCCTTTCGCACTTTGCGCGGCTGGTGAAGCTGGAGGTCGAACGCCGCACGGCGCGCGTCGAGAGCCCCGTGCCGCTGGCCGCGGATCAGCAGACGGAGATCAGAGCGAACCTGACGCGCCGCTACGGCGAGGGCCTCGACTTCAGCTTTGCCCAGAACCCCAAGCTGCTGGGCGGCCTGCGTGTGCAGGTGGGCAGCGACGTTTATGACGGCAGCGTGCAGGCCCGCCTGGCCGAACTGGCCGCCGGTTTGTAACCACAGATTTCAGAGCTATGAGTTCGATACTGCAGGACATTGAAACCCAGATCGCCGGGGTGAAAACCTCGGTGATGAAGCAGAACATCGGCATCGTCCGTGAGATCGGGGACGGTGTGGCCAAGGTGGAGGGACTGACCGACGCCATGTACAACGAGATGCTCGACTTCGGCGACGGCGTGACCGGCCTCGTCCTGAATCTCGAGGAAACCGAGGTCGGCGCCATCGTGCTCGGCGATTACACGGGCATCAAGGAAGGCCGCGAAGTGCGCACGACCGGGAAGGTGCTGCAGGTGCCCGTGGGCATGGAGTTGCTGGGCCGCGTAGTGAATACCCTTGGGCAACCAGTGGACGACAAAGGACCGATCCAGACCGACAAAACCTACCCGGTGGAGAAGATCGCGCCGGGCATCATCCGCCGCCGATCGGTCAGCCAGCCCGTGCAGACGGGCATCATGGCTATTGACGCCATGATCCCCATTGGCCGCGGCCAGCGCGAGCTGATCATCGGCGACCGCTCCACCGGCAAGACCACGCTGGGCGTGGACACCATTATCAGCAATGCGCGCCTGAACAAGGCCGCCAAAGACGCCGGCGACAAGAGCTACCGCCCGCTCTACTCGATCTACGTGGCGGTCGGCCAAAAGCAATCCAACGTCGCCAACGTCGTCCGCGTGCTCGAAGAAGCCGGCGCGCTGCCTTGGACCATCATCGTGGTCGCCGCCGCTTCGGATTCCGCCACGAACCAGTACCTGGCGCCTTTCGCCGGCTGCGCTATGGGCGAGTGGTTCATGGACAACGGCATGGACGCACTGATCGTCTATGACGACCTTTCCAAGCACGCCGTGGCCTATCGCCAGGTGTCGCTGGTGCTCAAGCGCCCCTCGGGCCGCGAGGCGTATCCGGGGGATGTCTTTTACCTCCACAGCCGCCTGCTCGAACGCTCCGCGCGGGTGAGCGAGAAGTACGGCAACGGCTCCCTCACCGCGCTGCCGATCATCGAAACGCAGGCGGGCGACGTCTCGGCCTACATCCCCACCAACGTCATCTCCATCACCGACGGGCAGATCTTCCTGGAGACCGACCTCTTCTACCAGGGCGTGCGGCCCGCCGTCTCGGTAGGCATCTCGGTGTCGCGCGTGGGCTCCGCCGCGCAGATCAAGGCCATGAAGCAGGTCGCCGGGCGGCTCAAGGGCGACCTCGCCCAGTTCCGCGAGCTGGCTGCCTTTGCGCAGTTCGGCTCCGACCTGGACGCCAAGACGCAGTCCCAAATCGAGCGCGGCAAGCGCATCATGGAAGTCTTTAAGCAGCCGCCCTACAACCCCATCCCGGCGGAGGTCCAGGTGGCGGTGCTCTGGGTGGCGCAGAACGGGTTCATTGACGACGTGCCGGTGGATCGCGTGAGAGAGTTCCAGAGCCGGCTGACCGAGTTCCTGACTACGCGGCGCGGCGAGCTGCTGGGCAAAATCCGCAAGGAGCAGGCGCTCAGCGATGCCCTCACTGCCGACTTGAAGGCCGCTGCGACCGAATTCAAGCAAACGTGGAAATGAGCCCTCCTTCGGCCTTCGGATTTCGGCCTTCGGACTTCTAAGCCATGCCCAGCACTCGCGACATCCGCCGCCGCATCAAGTCGGTCAAGAGCACGGCCCAGATCACCCGGGCCATGCAGATGGTGGCGTCGTCCAAGATGCTCAAGGCGCAGCAGGGCGCGATCAACTACCGGCCGTTCGCCGCCATGGCCAGCGAGGTCATGGACCACCTGGCGGCGGGCACCGCCGACTACCGCCACCCGCTCATGGAAGAGCGCCCCGTGCGCAAGCGCGCGGTGATCATCATCAGCACGGACCGCGGCCTGTGTGGCGCCCTGAACTCCAACCTCTTCCGCGAGGCCTCCAAGTACGATACGGCTACCACGCAGTTCATCGCCGTGGGCAAGAAAGCCGCCCAGTTCCTCGCGCGCACGAGGCGGAAGCTGGTCGCGGAGTTCACCTATCACGACCGGCCCACCTTCGGCGAGGCCCAGGCTATCTCGAAGTTCGCCCAAGGCCTGTTCCTCAAGGGGGAAGTGGACGCGGTGGACGTCCTTTACACGCGTTTCATCAACACCCTTTCCCAGCGGCCCGACAAGTTCGCCCTGTTGCCGCTCGGCCCGGCGGAGGCCATGCGGACCGCCGTCCGGGAACATGCGCACGCCGCGCCTCCCTCGCCCGAGCACCAACGCATCGAGTTCCTCTTCGAGCCGGACCCCGTGACGGTCATGGACCGGCTGGTGCTCTACTTCATTGATTTCCGCGTGGCGCAGTTGCTGCTCGAAGCCAAGGCCAGCGAGCACAGCGCCCGCATGGTGGCCATGAAGAACGCCACGGATAATGCCAACCAACTGGTGAAGAACCTGACCCTCGAATACAACAAGCTGCGCCAAGCGAGCATCACCAAGGAACTCCTGGAAATTGCCAGCGCGGCAATGGCGCTGGGCTGACGGAATTGCCACGAAGGTTTTGAGAACGTAATTTGCTTCCATGACGACGGCACTTAAGAAGGCATTCGAAAAGGCGGCGGAGCTCCCTGAGCGGGAACAGGAGGCTTTCGCCCGGTTCCTGCTCGAAAAGCTGGAATTTGTGGCGGCAGTGCAGGAAGGCATAGACGCAGCGGACCGGGGCGAGGTAGCGCCCGTTGAGGAAGTGCGGAAAATGATCCCTAAATGGATTATCGAGTCGTCATCACGCAGCCCGCGATAGCAGACCTGGCCGAAGTCGTGAAGTACATAGCCCACGATGATCCGCTTGCAGCCGCGAGGACCGGTGACCGCCTTATCGAGAAGGCAGAGTCACTGGGAAAAATGCCATTGCGTGGCCGACTGGTCCCGGAGCGCCAGGAACGTGACTGCCGGGAACTAGTGCTTAAGCCCTTTCGCATCATTTATCGCGTGAGGGCAGAACAGAATTTAGTGCAAGTGCTTCGGTTCTGGCACGGCGCGCGTGGCGCGCCGGTTATTTATGAACCGGCTGAACAGTAGCCAGCGCTTTCCCTTAACGAACATGAACAAAGGCAAAATAGTACAAGTGATCGGCCCGGTCGTGGACGTTGATTTCCCCGACCAACTCCCGGCCATCTACAATGCCCTGACAATTGATTACGAACTGCCCCTCCAGGGCAAGACCCGGCTGACGCTCGAAGTGCAGCAGCACCTGGGCGATAACTGGGTGCGCGCCGTGGCAATGTCCACCACCGACGGGCTCAAGCGCGGCATGGAAGTCGTGGACACCGCCAAGCCCATCTCCATGCCCGTCGGCGACGGCGTCATGGGGCGCGTGTTCGACGTCACCGGCAACCCGGTGGACGAGCGCGGGCCGGTCCAGGCCGACAAGTACTTCCCCATCCATCGCGCGGCTCCGACCTTGATGGACCAATCCACCACGCCGCAAATCCTGACCACCGGCATCAAGGTCATTGACCTCATCTGCCCCTTCCTGAAGGGCGGCAAGGTCGGCGCGTTCGGTGGCGCGGGAGTGGGCAAGACGGTGGTCATCATGGAACTGATCAACAACATCGCCAAGCTGCACGGCGGCGTGTCGGTGTTTGCCGGCGTGGGGGAGCGCACCCGCGAGGGCAACGATCTCTATACCGAAATGTCCGAGGCGGGCGTCATCAACCAGAAGGACCTCGGCAAGTCCAAGATCGCGCTGGTCTATGGGCAAATGAACGAGCCCCCGGGCGCGCGCCTGCGCGTCGGCCTTTCCGGGCTGGCCATCACGGAATACTTCCGCGATGACCGCAACCAGGACGTGCTGCTCTTCATTGACAACATCTTCCGCTTCTCGCAGGCGGGCTCCGAGGTCTCGGCGCTGCTGGGCCGCACGCCCAGCGCGGTCGGCTACCAGCCCACTCTCGCCGCGGAAATGGGCGACCTGCAGGAGCGCATCACCTCCACCAAGAAGGGCTCGATCACCAGCTTCCAGGCGGTGTACGTGCCGGCGGACGACCTCACGGATCCCGCGCCCGCAACCACCTTCGCCCACCTGGACGCGACGATCGTGCTGGAGCGCGCCATCGCCGAGCTAGGCATCTACCCCGCAGTGGACCCACTGTCCTCCACGTCTCGCGCGCTCGCACCCGATATCGTTGGGCAGGAGCACTATGAGGTTGCCCGCGGCGTGCAGAGGGTGCTGCAGCGCTACAAAGACTTGCAGGATATTATTGCCATCCTGGGCATGGACGAACTCTCGCCCGAGGACAAGCTGACCGTCTTCCGCGCGCGCAAGATTCAGCGCTTCCTGAGCCAGCCCTTCTCGGTGGCCGAAGTGTTCACAGGCCGGCAGGGCAAGCAGGTGCCGGTCGCCGACACCGTCAAAGGTTTCAAGGAGATCCTCGATGGAAAGCATGACGAAGTGCCCGAAGGCAACTTCTACATGAAAGGCAAGATCGAGGAGATCACGCAGGAGGAAAAGTAGCCGCCTGACGCTTCACGCACGGATCACGACCCATGGCCGCCACACTCAAGCTGGAAGTCACCACCCCTACCGGCCAAGTCTATTCCAAGGATGTGGACATGGTCACCCTGCCCGGGCAGGAGGGCGAGATGGGCATCCTGCCCATGCACGTGCCGCTCATCGCGCTGCTGGGCGACGGCGAGATCATCGCCCGCCGCGGCCCGGAGCAGGACCGGCTGCTGGTCACCGGCGGCTGCGCCGAGATCACGCAGAACCGGGTGGCGATCCTGACGGTCTTCGCGACGGACGCGAGCAAGATAGACGAGAACAAGGCCGAGGAAGCCCGCGCCCGCGCCGAGGCCCGCCTGAAGGAGAAGATTTCGCCCGAAGAAACGGCGCTGGTGCAAGCCTCCCTGAGCCACGCGCTGGCCCAGTTGAGGGTCAAGCGCCGCCACCACACGCACCATCATTAATACAGCGGCTTTCTGTGGGCTCGCCTCAAGTAAGTCCGAAGGCCGAAATCCGAAGTCCGAAAGAAATCCGAAGGCCGAAGCCCGAAGGCCGAAACAGCCAGCCTGCGAGCCTGCGGGCCACTTCACAGGTCGAAGCTCGGCCTTCTTTCGGCCTTCGGCCTTCGCACTACGGGTCCAGCCCGTCGTGCCCGTATCCGCAGAGAAAGTCGGGAGGCGCCTTGTGGTTCTAAGCGCAATCCTCGCCGCGCTCGCCCTGCTGAGCCTGGGCCTGACGCTGTGGCAATGGGTGGTCGCGCGACGGTTCCCCATCGGAGGGCAGCGCGTCGCGCCTGACCTCGAGGGCTCGGCTTTGCCTGGAGAGCGTGCAGGCGAGACGCGCCGCCCTGCCGCGCCCACTGCCATCACGCTCCTCAAGCCGCTCAAGGGGTGCGACGCCTTCACCGAAGAATGCCTGCGAAGCTGGTTTGCGCAGAAGTATGCCGCGCCGGTCCAGGTCCTTTTAGGTGTCGCTGGCCGTGACGACCCCGTCGTGGAGATCGTGCATAAGGTCCAGCGGGAGTTCCCGGGTGCCGATGCCCGGCTGGTCATCTGCGAGCCCTTGCTCGGCGCCAATGCCAAGGTATCCCAGCTCGCCGTGTTGGAGCCGATGATCAAGCATGAGGTGGTCGTGATCAGTGACGCGGACGTGCGCGTGCCGCCCGATTTGCTGACGCAGCTCGCCGCGGCTCTCTCTCCACCCTCGGCCGCCTCGCCGGGGCTCGCCTGCTGCTTTTACCGGCTGGCGAACCCGAGCACGCTGGCCATGCGCTGGGAGGCCATCGCGATCAATGCCGACTTCTGGAGCCAGGTGCTGCAGGCGCAGAGCCTCAAGCCCATAGACTTCGCCCTGGGCGCGGTCATGGCCCTGCCTCGCCGCCGGCTGGAGGAGATCGGGGGCTTCAAGGCGCTGATGGACTGCCTGGCGGACGATTACCAGCTCGGAAACCGGCTGGCCCGGCTGGGCCATCGCATCGTCCTCTGCCCGGTGGTGGTGGAGTGCTGGTCCGCGCCCATGAGCTGGGCCGACGTGTGGAAGCACCAGCTTCGCTGGGCGCACACGATCCGTGTCTGCCAGCCCGCGCCTTACTTCTTCAGCATTCTCAGCAATGCCACCCTGTGGCCCCTGATTTGGGCGGTGACAAACCCCAGCCCGCCCGTGGTGGCTGCCGCCCTGTTCTGCTGGCTGACCCGCGTGTGGACGGCCCTGGACCTCCAACGCCGGCTCAACCGGGCAGCCGATCCCGCAAGCCTCAGCGCCCCTGCTGCCGCGCGCTACGCCTGGCTCGTGCCGGCGAAGGACTTGCTCCAGGCGGCCATTTGGCTGATGGCCTTCCTGGGAAACCAGGTCGAATGGCGCGGCCAGAAGATGCGTCTCCGCTCCGACGGCACACTCGAACGCGCAAAAACCCTTGAACAATAGAGGACCAATAGAGAACCAATAGAGGTCGAATCGAGGGCCGATACAGGGACTCACCAGGCTCCTTCCCCCTCGCCGGCCAGGCAGGGCCAACCTCAACCCGCCCACAGCGCTTTGCGCGGAAGCCGGCGCGGCACAAAAGCACTGGCCCGGAACATGCCCAGCTCATTCTCCCAGCCGTTGACCTGTTGCCATACCCGCACGAAGATCCGCGCGCCCGCCAGGGGCACGTGATACCGCCGGTGCTTCAGCATCCGCCAGAGGCGGAGCTTGCGCAGGTAAAGGTCGCTGATATCGGACTCGCCCGGCTCGGGCGGGGGCAGCAGGCCGAGAAAGGCATACGACGTGTTCGTGGCTGCCCCCGGGTTGTACGGCGCCCATGAGAAGACCATAATATCCTCCCCCTCGGGCGTCTCACGTTTGGCGCCCGGGGCGAGCTTCAAAGCAAAGACCAGCAATCCGTCGTCCAGGCGGATCTCGAATCCCCGCACCGGGTTAGGGCGGAACCGCGGCGGCGGCGGCGGGTCCAGGGCTGGCTCCCGCCAGCACGTCGCCAGCGTGCGGTTGATTTTGAGGAAGAGGAGCCGGCCGTCGAGGCTGCCGTATTGGCCGAGGTTGGGGCGGCTGTGGACCTGCCCGGCGCGCCGCCGCCAGGCCTCACGGCGTTCCTCTTCCAGCTCGTTCCAGACCCGGGAAAGCATTGCCATGCTGCGCCAGGCCTCCATCTGGGCCTCCGTGCCGGGCTGCTTGCGCGGCCCGCGCTCGCAGATATATTGGCCGAAGCGGTTCCAACTGGCCACCACGTTGCCCCGCTTCCCGCGCTGCGGAACATCAATGACTTTCATGGCATCGTCTTGCTTTGCAGGGTGACCGCTCGCGGCTCTGACGGCCCATGCCGCGGGCTTGCCACCCCATCTCGCCGTGCGCCCGCACGACCGACTCGGGTTACCACAGCCCACCCCTGGCCGGCCAGCAGAAACCCACCCGGCGCCAGCCCTGGGCAGGAGAAAACGAGCATTTACCGTTCCGGGCAGACGCTGCGCCCACGGCAGGGGCGATGCTGCGCCAGGCGCCCCCGCAAGGACAGCGTCAAGTACCTGTCAGGCAAAGCCTTACATCGAATTCACATTTTTCATCGGAAACCACCACTTTTCTACAGTTTCTTCTTGCGAGGGTCACATGGATATGTGATACACACTGTGCTGTTGAGCCAAATGCGTAATGACCCCCATTTGCCTGAGTAAGACCTAACGCTACGTCAAGGAACCAAACCCAGCTCTGCCAGACCATTTGTCCCCTACTCCGAATAATGAGAACATCCGACATCCTTATGAAGAAACTCAACCTGAAGAGAATCAAACTCATTCCTGTCAGCCTCGGCTTCCTGCTCTGCGCGCAGGCGCACCACGCCAAGGCGGCGAATCTGTATTTCTGCCCCAGCGGCAGCCCGCCTGTTAATGGCGGCAGCTATTCCTGGGATGATCCCAACTGGAGCACCTCGACTTCCTGCTCCTCTCCCGGCGCATGGCAACAGGGGTCCTTCCCCGAGTTCCACGGCGGCAGTATCAGTTACACCGTCACCGTCAATAACACGGAGCAATACGTCGGCCTGTACAACAGCTATGACGCCGGGAGCACCGCTACCCTGATCATCACCAACGCCGGCTCAGGGAACCTGCAGCTTCAGCCCAATGCCTCGCTCACTGACGGCTTTCCTACGCAAGGCCATTTCGGGAGCAGCTCAGGCTCTACCACCAAAATCTATGCTCCCATCACCGGCACGGGTGGTGTGAACGTACCCGCCAGCAGCGGCAACCTTTATCTCCTGGGCAACAATACCTACAGCGGTGGCACGACGTTCAGCTCCACCGCCACGCTATGCTACTTCAACAACAACAACTCCTTCGGCAGCGGCTACTGCTGCAGTTCCGTCGGCGCAGGCAGCTTTGCCAACATCCTCTCTACCGGCGGATCGTCCGGAAGCCCTCTGACGATCACGCTACCCAATAACTGGACCAACGGCCACGGTGGCTACATCAACTTTGCCAGCACAGCTTACACCCCGGTGGTTTGCACTGGCAATTGGCAGTTGGGGAACTTTGCCATGAACATCAGGAACAACGGTGATACCACCGCCTCGCTCACCCTTTCCGGCGTTATCAGCGGCCCCGGTTCGACGATGACCTTCAGCGGCCAGAACGGGGGCAAAATCACCCTGAGCGGCGCGAACACCTATAGCGGAGCGACAACCATTGCCGCATCGGGCGGGACCTCCCCGATTGTCGTCAGTGTGGCTTCGATCAACAGCGTCACCACTCCAGCGCAGAGCGCCAGCAGCAGCTTGGGCAAGCCTTCGGCGGGCAATGGCACCATATCCCTCGGAAGCGCCGCCTCCAGCGGCCTGGGGGGGACTTTAATCTACACCGGCAGCGGCGAAACGAGCGACCGCGCCATCAATCTGGCCGGCACCACGGGTGGAGCTACCATTGAAATGGACGGCGCCGGACCGCTCGTGTTGACCAGTGCTTTCACCGCTTCCGGCGCCGGCTCCAAGACGCTGACGCTGCAAGGCAGCAGCACAGCCGCCAACACCATCGGCGGAGCCATCGTGGACAACAGCTCCGTAAATAAGACCACCGTCGTTAAGGCTCAGGCCGGCACGTGGAAGCTCTCAGGCGCAAGCACCTATACCGGCGGCACGACCGTCAGCAACGGCACGCTCGAAGTGGCCGGCTCCATCGCGGGCAACGTCACCGTCCAGGGCGGCGTGCTCCAGCTCGACAGCCCTACCGCCCTCAGCTCCGGCACCAGCGCTACCGTCACCCTCGCCGGCTCTCTGCCTAACCACTCGGTTAACCTGAATTTCTCCGGCACCCAGCCCATCAACGCCCTCATCATTGGCGGCGTGAGTCAGCCTGTAGGTACCTACGGCGCCTCCGGTGCCGACCACAACCTCGCCGTCTTCACCGGCAGCGGCCTGCTCAACGTAGCCGGCGCGCCGACGGTCACCACGCAGCCCCAGTCGGTGGCCGTCTGGGCCGGCGGCTCAGCAACCTTCACGGTTGCAGCCACTGGCGCCCCTACCTACCAGTGGAAGCGCAATGGCGCCAATGTGGGCGCGAACTCCTCCGCTCTCACGATCAACCCGGTTGGGACAGGCAATGCCGGCACCTATGTTTGTTGGCTGACCAACGCCTACGGCTGGACTGTTACCTCTAACGCCTACTTGACGGTTCGCTCGGAGAACGCCTATACGGCGGCCATCACCAACGAGCCCGGCCTGATCTCCTATTACCGGCTCGATGAAACCGGTGGCACGACCGCCTACGATTGCTTCGGCAACAACAACGGCACGTACAATAACGCCATTCAGGGCGTGACTCCGGGCGCCATCGCGATTGATCCCAACGACGCCTGCGTCAATCTGGCCACGAACAAAATCAACAACAACAAGTCCTACGTCTCCATCCCCGGCGGCGCCACGGCGTTTAACTTCTTTGCGCCCAGCGGCCTCAGCGCCAACTTCACCCTGGAATGCTGGGCCTACTTCACGAACCTCACCTTCACGCCCCAGCGCATGTTCTCGAGCGTGAACAGCGGGTTTGCCGACGGATACGGCTTTGGCATCAGCTCCGCCAACCAGTTGGAGTTCTCGTGCTTCGGCTACGAGGACTACAACGCGCCTCTGACCACGCCGCT
>DATKNZ010000291.1:0-5114 GCA_035541055.1 Candidatus Acidiferrum sp.
CGCGTTGGTGCCCATCTCGCAAGCCGTGCTGCTCGAGAGCTTCCCGCCGGAGAAACGCGGCGTGGCGATGGCCACCTTCGGCATGGGCGTGGTGGTCGCGCCCATCCTGGGCCCAACGCTGGGCGGCTGGATCACCGACAATTACTCCTGGCGCTGGATCTTCTACATCAACCTGCCCGTGGGCATCTTCGCCGTGCTCATGGCGCAGGCCTTCGTCGAGGACCCGCCGTATATCCGGCATGGCCGGGTCGGAGGCGTGGACGTCATGGGCTTCGGCCTGATGTCACTCTGGCTGGGCACCATGCAGGTCATCCTCGACCGCGGCCAGCAGGAGGATTGGTTCTCCTCGACCTGGATAACCTGGTTCGCCGTCATTTCGCTCGTGTGCCTGGTGGGGTTCATCGTGCGCGAATTCCGCACGCCCCACCCCATCGTCAACCTGCACGTGCTGAAGAATCGCAACTTCGCCGCCGGCGTGCTCCTGATGACCGTCCTGGCCGGCGTGCTGTACGGCACCACCGCCGCCCTGCCGATCTTTCTCCAGACCGTGATGGGCTACTCCGCCCTGCAAAGCGGCCTGACCCTGAGTCCGCGCGGCATCGGCGCCTTTGTGATGAACTTCATAGTCGGCAGGCTGGTGGGCAAAGTGCGCAACCGGGTATTGATCTCGATCGGCTTCGTGCTCCTGGCGCTGGCCTCCTTCTGGCTGGCCAACATCAACCTGGAAATCTCGATGCGCAACGTGATCATGCCCAGCGTTCTCAACGGCATCGCCATCAGCTTCATCTTCACGCCCCTGACCACCGCGGCGATGGGCTACCTGCGCCAGGACCAAATGGCCAATGCCACCGGCATCTATAACCTCATGCGCAACCTGGGCGGCAGCTTCGGCATCGCGCTCGTCAGCACGATCATCGTCCGTCGCGCCCAGGTGCACCAGGCCCTCATGGTCGGGCACCTCACGCCTTACGACCCGGCGTATATGCATGAGCTGGCGGCGGCCACGCACGCGTTGACGCCCCAGAGCGGGTCGGTGCTGGCCCAGATGCAAGCCCAGGGCCTGATCTACAACACGCTGCTGCAGCAATCCTCCCTCTGGGCCTTCGTGGAAAACTTCCAGCTATTCGGGTTCCTATGCCTGGCGTGCCTGCCGCTGGTGCTGCTGTTCAAGCGCGCCCGGCCAGGCGCGCACGGGCCGGTGGGAGCGCACTAAAGCAAGGCCGAAGGCCGAAATCCGAAGGCCGAAAGAAGGCCGAAATCCGAAACCCGAAGCCGTATCTATGCGGAAGAAAACCACAGATGAACACAGATGAACACAGATGCGCCGCATGGAATCCCAGCTTGGCTGCCATCGAGCCCAGCCCACTACCAGGTGAAGACAAATGCGCTCTCCAGAATCGCCATTCCGGCAGTGAGTATCTGTGTCTATCTGTGTCCATCTGTGGTTTGTGCGTTAGGGAGCGGCGGTGAACCAATCCGGGTTCAATTGCCGCAGGGCGTTGAGCGCGAACTGAATGGCCACGGCGGCCAGGAGCAGGCCCATACTGCGGGCCGTGATGTTGAGCACAATCGGGCTCAGCCAGCGCGCGCCGCGGGCCGAAAGGCGCAGAATCACATAGGTGGCGAGCCCAATGGCGGCGATGCACAGGTAAAGCGCCACGCGCTGCGCCACTCCAACCGCCTGGTTATGCAGCAACACGGCGGTCGAAATCGCCCCGGGTCCCGCCAGCATCGGCACTGCCAACGGGGTCACCGCAATGTCCGTCTTTTCTGCCCCCGCAGCCGTCTCCTCGGATGTCTCGTGCACCCGGGAGCGCTGCGCCCGGAGCATGTCGAGCGCCACCAGCAACAGGACGACGCTCGCCGCGAGTTGGAAAGCGGGCATGGTGATACCCAGGAACCTGAAAATCCATTTCCCGGCAATCGCGAACGCCAGCAGCACTCCGCCCGCCACCCAACAGGCCAGCCGCGCCATCTTGATGCGCTGCTGGGGCGTGTCGTGCGGCGTCATGGCCAGGAAAGCAGGCACCGCCGCCAGCGGGTCCACGATGACGAACAGCGAACTGATGGCGAGCAGGATGTAGGCGTGCAGTGACATGGCTCAGGATGTGATGGAGCGGGCTGGCCCGGGTGACGGCGCCTAAACCGAACAGGGCGCGAAGATGGCCTCCGTCATGCCGTGAATGATCTTCTTATCGGCCGGGCAAATCGTGGCCAGCACACCACCCAACTCGGCCCGCGCGGCGTCTCCTTCCCCGGCCACGAAGTAGTACGGGCACAGCCGCACGCGCCCCTTCATCGGCACGACCTCATTAGCGGCGAAGTCAAACCAACGCGCCTCGACCAGCCCGGGTTTGTGATAACGTTGCAGCACACGCGGCGACTGGCTGAAACCGGTGATCGCGTCTCCCACCGCGGCGGCCCAGTCGGCCTGGGAAAGGTCGCTCCCGAGATAAACCCCGCGCGCGCCCCAGGCATGGGGCGAAAAGCCGGACACCTTGAGGATCAACTCGCGTTCCTTGTGGGACAACGCCGCAAGCTGGCGCCAGTCGGTGAGGTTCAGCCCTGGGATCGCGGCGTGAGGCGGCAGCGGCGCGGGGTCCATGATCCACGTGTAGGGCGCCAGGCCCAGCAGGCGTTTGAGAAAGCTCTCTCCCAGCTCCTGCCGCCAGAAGCCGTGCAGGTTCCGGTTCCACAACAGGGCAAAGAGCATCTTCTCCTCGAACACGGGCCGGGGAGGCGGGGTGAGGCGAATGCGCTTGCTCGTCGCGAGCTCAAAGAGGGTCCTCGCGTTCGGCACATTGGCCAAATCGAACAGCTCGAAGAACCGATAGACTGCGTCTCCGTCCGCGAATCCGCTAAAGTGCGCGTCCTGCACTTTGAACCTGTCGGCGCCCAGTTGGCCGGCCAGCCAACTCATCTCCGGGCGGTAGGTGGCCGCTTCTTCGGAAACCACGATATGGACCCTGGGCGCGTCGCCGAAGATGCTCGCGAACCCGCGAATCATGCCGTCGGCGCCGCCGAGCAAGGCCGCGCCCAATTGCGAGTAAGCCTGGTTCAGCCACCCGGTCAAGCCGATGCCGCCGGGCACCGAGTCCAGCTCCGTGACCTTCAGTCCCTGCTCGGTGATGAGCAGGTCCGGACGAATCACGCGCGGCAGCTCGTGCTTGAGTGCGGGCGAGCGCTGGAGTTGGACGAGGTCGGCGGGCTTTCCGAGGTCCAGCCACCGGGCCACCCATTCGGGCTGCTTGCCTTCCGCGCTCCTGCGATAGAGCAGGTTGACCGCGCGATAGAACTGGAGCAGCACCCGCCCGAGCGTCTCGATCTCCCTGGCCACAGCGGGACCGACCGGGAACGGGTCCGGCGAGGTCCGCCAGTCGTGATCGGCAAACAGCCCCTCTGCCGGCAGATGTGTCCGCACGAACCGCGCCCGCTCGGCGGCGTCCGTACGCGGAGCCGTTATGGTTTGCGCACTCACAGTCCTTTTTCAGACAACCACAGATGAACACAGATCAACACAGATAGGAGCGCCCTTGGAGCAGGCCGTCGCAGAGCGAAAAGCGCCTCGCCAGGCACATGCCCGGTGCGCGACGGAACCAGATCGCAGCCGGGCAACCAGAATCTGTGTCCATCTGTGTTCATCTGTGGTTAACCTCCCTTCAGGCTCCGCGAGGTGAAAGCCGCCCTGCGACTCAGCCGCGCAGTTGGCCGTTACCGATGCCGACCCACTTATAGCTGGTCAGCTCCTCCAGCCCCATCGGACCCCGCGCCCCGATCTTGTCGGTGCTGATGCCGATCTCCGCGCCCATGCCGAACTCCCCTCCATCGGTGAACCGGGTCGAAGCGTTCCAATACACGGTGGCCGAGTCCACCTCGTCGAGGAACTGCTTCGCGTGCCGCTCGTTGCGCGTGACGATGCTGTCGGAATGCGAGGAGCCATAATGGTTCACGTGATCAATCGCCTGCCGCACCCCGTCCACCACGCGCACGTTCAAGATGTAGTCGTTATACTCAGTGAACCAGTCCTGTTCCGAGGCCCTGCGGATTTCGGAATGCGGACTGCGGAGGGCGGCTTTCAGGATAGCTTCGGCGTCGGAATCGGCGCGCAACTGGACCTTCTTCTCGGCCAGCCGTTGCCCGATGGCGGTCAGGAAGGTCTTGGCGACGCTGCGATCCACCAGCAAGGTTTCCATGGCGTTGCACACCGCGGGGCGCTGCACCTTGGCGTTCATGGCGATCTCCTCGGCCATGCGCAAATCGGCCTCCCCATCCACATAGACATGGCAGACGCCCTTGTAGTGTTTGATCACCGGCACCTTCGAGCACTCCGCCACCGCCCGGATCAGTCCCTCGCCCCCGCGGGGCATGCAAAGGTCCACGTATTGGGTTAGCGACAGCAGCTCTTTGATGGCCTCGCGGGCCGTTGTGGGCACGACCTGGATTGCGTGTTCGGGAAAAGCCGGCAGCGTCCGCTTGCCCGCCTCGACCATGATTCGGGCAATCGTGAGGTTCGAATTCAGGGCCTCCTTGCCCCCGCGCAGGATCGTAGCGTTGCCCGCCTTGAAGCACAGGCTCGCAGCATCGGCAGTCACGTTGGGGCGCGACTCGTAGATGATGACCACCACTCCGATAGGCGTGCTGACCTTCCGCAGCTTCAACCCGTTGGGCCGCACACGCTCGTCCAGCACGCGGCCCACTGGATCGGCAAGCGCGGCCACCTCGCGCAGGCCCTTGGACATGCTCGCGATGCGCTTATCGTCGAGCTTCAGGCGGTCGAGCATGGCCGAAGTCAGGCCCATCTTCGCCCCGACTTCCATATCGCGCGCATTGGCCTCTTTTATGGCCGCGGCATCCTTGTCCAGGGCATCGGCCATAGCGCGCAGGCAGGCGTTCTTGTCCGCGGTGGACAGCCGCGCCAGCTCGCGCGACGCCGCCTTGGCCTGCTGCGCCAATTGGGTCATCTGCTCGGATAAGGTCACGCAAAGAGCGTAATACAAATCCGGGAACTTGAAAGGGTGAAATGAGCAGGATTCCGTCGCTTGGCTGGGGACTTGCGCGTGGGGCAGGGTTTGGAGTCCCGCCTTCAGGCGGTTTGAGCACCGGAGCGCCTGAAG
>DATKNZ010000292.1:0-16833 GCA_035541055.1 Candidatus Acidiferrum sp.
GGCTTCAGCGATTGGCGGCTGCCCGGCATCAAGGAGTTGTATTCGCTTTTCGATGCGCGGGGCGTGGACCCCAGCGGGCCAATGGACGTGCGCGCTTCGGGCCTCAGGCCGTTCATTGACACGAACGTCTTCGCGTTCGCATACGGGGATTCGCAGGCGGGAGAGCGCATCATTGATTCGCAGTGGGCGTCCAGCACGCTGTATGTGGCTCGCCCGAACCAGATGTTCGGGGTGAACTTTGCGGATGGCCGTATCAAGGGCTACGGGACAGCCATGCCGGGCCGGGGTGCGAAGACCTTTTTCGTGCTCTGCGTGCGGGGCAACCCTGGCTATGGCAGGAACGACTTTCATGACAACGATGATGGGACCGTCACGGACCGCGCCACCGGGCTGGTGTGGTCCAAGGCGGACAGCGGGAAGGGGATGAACTGGAAGGACGCGCTGGCGTGGGTCCAGGCGCGGAATGCGGAGAACTACCTCGGCCACAATGATTGGCGGCTGCCGAGCGTGAAAGAGTTGCAGAGCATCGTGGACTATGCCCGTTCGCCCGACACCAGCTCATCGGGCGCCATTGATCCGGTGTTCCGGTGCAGCGCCATCACCAACGAGGCGCGCCAGGCAGACTACCCCTTTTACTGGTCGGCCACCACGCATGCCGGGCTCAGAGGCGGCGCGGCGGCGATGTATGTGGCGTTTGGCCGCGCCTCGGGCTGGATGCCCCCGCGCGGCGTGGCCGGTGGTTCTCCGCCGGAGCGCGAAGGGCCCGGGTCGCCTCCAGGCCCGGTTCCCAGAGAGCGGCTGCCTGGGCGGCCCGGAGAATATCACTATGTGGATATTCACGGCGCTGGCGCGCAACGCAGCGACCCCAAAGCCGGCGACCCTGCCCAGTTCCCGCACGGGCGCGGACCACAGGGGGATGTTATACGCATCTACAACTACGTGCGACCGGTAAGGAGCTGTCCATGAAGCGAGGCAACACCCAACATCCAACATCCAACATCCAATGAGCGGTGCGGGGTCGGCCACTGGATGTTGGATGTTGGGTGTTGGATGGTGGATGTTCTTGTCCCGGCCCGGTTCATGGTCCCGATGCAGCCGCAGGTCAGCGTTGAGGACTCTTAGAACCTCAGGTTAGCCGACCGCGGCCAAAGCAGGTTCTTCAAGGCGCACAGCTCCAGCGCGAACGGGATGTACCCGCCGTAGCCCAACAGCGGCATCTCGAACACGTGCAGGAACTGGACGCCCGGCGTGTGGTAAACCCACTTCGGGTAGGAATAGTAGTTCCACATTTCCCAGAAGAAGCCGCAGATCAAGGCCCCCAGCGCGAGGGAGATCACGATCCGCCAGTCGCCGCGTCCCAGCTCTTGCAGGAAATGCCGGCGTCCGAGCCAGGCATTGATCGGTTCGAGCATGAGCACGAGGGAGGTCCACACGAAGGGGTAGAACTGCCTGGGCCAGGCCAAGGTCAGCGTCAGCATGGCCAGGCCGGCGAGGAACAGGCCGAGCTTGAGGGCAGGGGTTGGTGCCAGGCGCCGGCCGGCGGCGAACCGCTCGACCCAGCGAAAGCTCAGGGCAAGTTCGGCGGTCTCAAAGACCGCGGGCATGACCGTGGAGAAGGAGAGCGTGCACAGCGCGTAATACTCCAGGTCGGTAAACGTCTGGCCACCCTGATACTCCCAGTTTTGAGTGCGCTGGTTGATCAGCTCGAACAGCCACCAAACGGGCGTGGAGGCCAGAAACAACAGCGCAAAGGCTCGCCGTGAACGTACCCAGATGGATGTGCCCGTGCGGCCCTGCACCAGGGCATCCACGACAAGGATGTATCCCAGCCAGAGAGGGAAGAACAGATAGGCGGTGCGCGGCCCCGGCAGAGTCCAATTCAAAGGCCAGCAGACCGCCAGCAGGAGCAGCCCCACCCAGCCCTGCGGACGCCAGATGGCGCTTGCCTTCGCCGAGTCGGTCCCGTTCATGTCGCGTAAGAATCAAGCCTGCCCGGCGTGATTTCAAGTCTTCCGGATATAGCGGAGGGGCTTCTGCAAATGGCCATTTGGGAGGGCGAGCGTCCCCGCGAGCCCTGACTTTGGAGAATGGACAAGGATGTTACGACTCGCGGGAACGCTCACCCTCCCTCGCTTGATTTCTCAAGCATGCTCTCAGCGCAGATGCTCGTCGAGAAAGCGGTAGGCGTCCTCACGGACCTTTGGTGGAAAGCTATGTCCGCCATCGGGATGCTCCAATTGCACATTGTGGTCGGCGCCGTAGAGACGGTAGATGGCCGTGGCGGACGCCAGGACCCGGTCCACGCTGTGGCAGCCGAAGTTCTCGTCCTGCAGCGGCGCATTGACAAATACCGGAAGGGGAGCGAGGGCGCCCAGGACTTCGTAGAAGTCGAACGGGATATCGCTAAGGCGTCCGCCATATTGTGCGAGCCGCGGCATGTAGCAATCCTGGCACCAGCCGCTTCCAGCTTGCCACTTGGCAGGGTCGCCGCCGTAGTAGTCGGCAAAGGAGTCGAACCCGCAACTGGAAACGAGCACCTGGATGCGCGGGTCGAACACGGCAGTGAACAGTGCATTGTGGCCGCCGAGCGAGTGGCCGATGGCCCCGATGCGGCCCTTTTGCACGCAGGGGAAACTCTCCAGCAGATCGAGGCCGCGGATGTTGTCCCAGATGGCCTTCATCGTGCCGCTCTGATACCCCAGC
Organism: Candidatus Acidiferrum sp.; assembly: GCA_035541055.1. Classification (GTDB taxonomy): domain Bacteria; phylum Verrucomicrobiota; class Verrucomicrobiia; order Limisphaerales; family UBA8199; genus JAPLUA01. Next base: position 2,704 of record DATKNZ010000292.1, read on the forward strand.
GCCTTCAGGTCGGGTTGATACTCGGCCATCAGCGGGTAGGCGGGCGCGAGAACGATGTAGCCGCGTTCCGCCAGGTCTCGCCCGTAGGGCCAATAGTAGGGGCGCAACTCCTCCACGATGACGCGTTTCCCGTAATCCCGGTCTGTCGGGTGGAGCGCGAGAACCGCCGGCACCTTTTTGGCGCCGAGCAGCGCCGATTTCGGGACCAGGAGGTACGCCGGCACACGCGAGCCGGGCTCCGACCTATAGGTGATCAGACGGCGCAGGTAGGAGCCGCCGTCAACTTCCCGCTCGATCTGCACGTCGAGGGGGCAGCGCTTCTCGTTTCCCGGCAGCGGCCCCATGACGGCTTGCATGCCCTCGACGATCTCGGCGCGGCGGCGCTGCCAGTCGCCAAGGCTCTGAACTCGAGCCGCGTTGCCGTTCGGCTTGTGGAAGACGAAGAGGTCGTTGGCGGGCAGCCGCTCGGGCTTGGGTGTTGGATTATCGGCCGGGAGCGCCTTGGGGATTAGGCAAAGCATCAAGAGGCACGACACGGCGGCGCGGGAAGCCGCGGTCCGTGCGCGCAGGCACCGTTGAGCGAGGTTCATGTGTTAATGGACGATGTGCCGTACCCGCGAAGCGCCGTCAATGCCGGGGTGAATTCCTCTTTGACAGCGCCGCCGCCGGATGGCAGTGTGGCGCCTCCATTTCGGAAGCACCTTCTGAAACTGGGTATCACAACGACTGGAACATTATGGCAGATCTTGTTGGCAACCTGTTGGTAGCGCAATCGGGCGGCCCCACGGCCGTCATCAACGCCAGTTTGGCCGGCGTCGTTCACGAAGCGGGGCACCACGAGGACATCGAGGAGATTTACGGCGGTGCGAACGGCATCCTGGGCATCCTCAACGAGGACCTTATAGACATTAACGAGGAGAAGGCCCGGACCATCCAAGGCCTGCGCTACTCTCCGGCGGCGGGGCTGGGAACCTGCCGCTACAAGATTGATTTCAAGAAGCATGCTGAGCGCGCTGCCCGCGACCTGGACCGGCTGTTCGAGGTATTCGGCGCGCACAACATCCGCTACTTCTTTTATATTGGCGGCAATGACTCCCAGGACACCTCCCACAAGATCCACGAGGAGGCACTCAAGCGGAACTATCCGCTGCGGGTCATCGGCGTCCCGAAGACCATTGATAACGACCTGCCGCATACGGACAACTGCCCTGGTTACGGCTCGGTCATTAAGTACAACGCGACGACGGTCATGGAGGTGGGCATTGATGTGGCCAGCATGGCGACCGACGACGGGTCGTGCTGCATTATCGAGGTCATGGGACGCTCCGCGGGGTGGATCGCCGCCGGCACCGTCTTGGCCAAGCGCGGGAATCCGGCCGAGCCCCCGCACATGGTCCTGATTCCCGAGATCCGATACGACGTCGATGCGGTCTTGGCGAAGGTGAAGGAAACGGTCGAGGCCTACAAGTACTGCATCATGGTGGTGGGGGAAGGAATCAAGGATCAGAACGGCGAGGAGATTGGCGCGGACAAGACCCGCCTGGACGCGTTCGGGCACCCCGTCCTGGCCGGCGCGGCTGAGGTGATTAAGAAGCACGTGCAGGAAAAGCTGAATACTAAGACACGCACGGTGCTGCTCGGGTATGCCCAGCGAGCGGCGGAGCATTTTGCCAGCGCGACCGACAGCACCAATGCCTTTGCGTGCGGCGAGGCGGCGGTGCGGGCTGCCGTTGCAGGCGATAGCGGGAAGATGGTGAAGATCGTTCGCGAAGCGCAGCCCGATGGCTCGGTGAAGTGGGCCACTGGCTTGCAGCCGTTGGCAGATATTGCCAACGTGGAGCACTTCGTCCCCCGCGACTGGATCAGCGCGGATGGCTTCCTGCCGAACGAGAAGTTTATCGAGTACGCCCGCCCATTGATCGAAGGCGAGGTGCGGTTCCCATTCGAAGGGGGCCTACCCAGATACGTCGTGCTCGAAAAGAGCAGGGTGGATAAAAGGCTGCCTGCAAGGGCTTAGCCGGCTGTTCCACGCGCCTTGAAGCGTGGAAGCGTTAAGGCGTTGAAGCGTTCAGGCGTGCGGAGCCTGCCTCAACCCGTCCATGTTTAACGCTCTTGTCCTTTCAAGCTCCAAGCGGAGGCGGTCCATTCAGATTAGAGGCACGAGACGCCTACCGAGGGAGGTATTCGGCACGAAACTTGCGTGCATGTTCGGTACCACACCGTTGTAGCCACGCGCGCAGCGTTGCGCGCCCGGCCAGGCGTGAACGGGGTGGTCCGAACTGTGAACCAAGTTACGCGATGCCTATGAAGCAGATGAATGTCCTGGAACGAGACGGCGCGTTCGATTGCTCCACCCGATCTACAGCCATCGAAGATTACGCCTTAAACCTTGCCATCCTCTACCATGACGCCCGCACGCAGGCGTGGGCCAGAGAGGTGTATGACCGGGCCATCCGGTTGGCGGGGCGCGAGTGGGTGCGTGCTACCTGGTGGAAGATCAGCGACCTGACTGAACCCGGCGTGCTCGCCGGGGCAGTATCCACGGCAATGCGTGCCGAGATGATCGTGGTGGCGGTTGACGCCAGCGAAGGATTGCCTCTGCCGTTTCAGGTGTGGGTTGACAATTGGCTGCCGCACCGCCGGTCTTCCACCGGCTGTCTCTTTGCCTTCATGGGGAGGTCCGAGCTGGCGAGTCGGCGCGCGGATCGGGTCGGAGCGTATTTGCGCGAAGTGGCCCGAAGGGCACGCCTTGAGTTTCTGTTGGAAGAGCGCCACCTGCCCGCCCCGGCTGCCGCCTCTTCACCCCTTCGTCACAAGACGCTCCTTGGCGCCGCAGCGTCTTTTGGAGCGCAAGGTCTGATGACCGCGCGCTACGCCCGATAGCCGGCAAATGGGCTCGAGGCGGGGCCGATCGCAGTTTAGGGCCGCACCTGGACGCGGTAGAACTGCGCGCCCGAATGGGAATTGGTGGTGGTGTAACTCATGGGGCTGCCTGAGGCCTGGAGCCAATCGGAGACGGCTGTCCAGACTTGCCTGTTCGTCGGGGCGCCTGAGAGCACGAGGGCCCGGTAAAAGCGGCGAGACAGATGGGCCGCCGCCGTGTCGAGCCAGTCCAGCGGCCCACCCGTCCTATTCGTGTAAACGGCATTCCAGGCGCTGAGGTTGGTGGACGCCTGCACGGCGTAAGTCATGTTGGCAGGAGCATCCATGTGGAGGCTGAAGTTGCCGGTGGCCCGGTCGCTGGATCCAGACAGCCTGGGCAAGGTCGCCGAGGACAGGAAACTGGAGGCTTCGACCTGGTAGAGGCGGCCCGGAATAGCCGCCCATTCGACTTGCACGCGGTTGCTGCTCAGGAGCGTGGCTCCGAGGAACACCAGTTTGGATGCGGGGTTGGTCGGGTTGGTGCCGGCGATGAACTCGGCGTAGTCCGACATGCCATCGCCGTCGGAATCAGTGAACCGGGTGCGGTTAGTGCCTGCAGAGCCGAAGTAATACTTCTCCCAGGCATCCGAGATACCGTTGTGGTTGGCGTCAATGAAGTCGTAGTTGCCGGTGAAGGTGATGGTCCCGTGGTTGGTTAGGGTGTCCGACTGGTCGAGCGGCGTTTGATAGAACGCGACGTCGCTAAATTGCACCGTGTAGGGGCCAGGGGGAGCGTTGGTCATAGTAGTCAGCAGGGCGGTCCCTGTCTGGCCGACCGGCCCGATGAGGGTGAAGCTTCCCTGCCCGAGGTTCTTGGAGATCACGATGGTGCCGCTGCCGGCATCACCAGTGATACGGACATCGTCCAGCAGCCAGCCGTCTAACGGGGTGCTGCCATCGCCAATGGCTGCATACCACCAGACCACCTGGATCGCTTTGCCGACAAAGCCATTGAGGTTCACGGTGGCGTTCGTCCAATCGAACGACGTCTTGCCGCCATAGTCTATCAGGCCGGGCACGTCCGCAGGATCCACGCTGCTGTCGGTGCGAATGCCCACTTGGGCTCCCAGCGTATAGATGGAACTGAAATCGTAGCAGTGCCAGAAGGTGAGGGTGGCCGAGGTCACGCCGGACAGGTCAATCCACGGGCTGCACAGGAGGCTGTTTCGCATCTCAAGAAAGCCCAGGACTTCGCCGTTCAGCGCGGTGGCCCAGGCGTTCGTCCCTGAATAGGCCGAGGTCTGCAGACCGTTCTTGGGCGTTCCCAGGGCCCAGTTCAAAGAGGAGCCGGAATCCGGCACAACCGTCCAATTCGTGGCGCCGCTTTCCAAGTCGTCGAACCACGGCGGACGCGGGGCTGGACGGGTCGTGAAGGTGTAGAGGCTACCCTGGTTGTCATCCACCGCCGTGTTGCCGGCCGGATCGGTGCTGACCACCTGGTAGTAGTAGTCGCGGTCGGCCTGAAGGTTGCCCACCAGCACGGTGTGGTTGGTGACGAGGGCAGGGGCGTAGGCTGTCCGGCCCAGCAAGACCGACTCGCCGTATTGGACCAGCGAGTCAGCCGGCTTCGAGGTCGTCCAACCTACGGTGGCGTTGCCGTAATCCGTCACCGCCGACACATTGGTAATGACGGGCAGCACGGTGTCAATCGTAGCGGTGGCGAGGACGTTGCTGCCGTTGGAGGCGTCGAAATAGGCAGCGGTGACGGTATCGCCGTTGAGGACCGCGAGTTCGCCCGGGGCATTGGTGGGCGTGAGCGTGAGGAAGCCCCGGAACAGCCCTGGCCGGACCGTCTCATGCAGGGTGACGGTTACCCGGTTGGTGCTCGAACTGGCCGCGAAGGTCGCCAGGGCCTGACCTGTCCCCGCAAGGTCCGTATCCCCTACCTCGACCGTAATCTGGTCCCGGGAGGAATACACGCTATTGTCCAAGTAAATGGTGCCGACGCCGTTCGCGCCGGGGCTCAGGAACTGCAGGATGTTGTGCAGCAGGACCGCCTCGTTATCGGGCGGCGCGTTGGTCGTAGGCACAGCATCCAGCGGGAAGGAAAGGAAAACGACCCGGCCAGGGCTGTCCACGCCGAGGCGAGGGTAGCTCATGCCGCAGCACCTTCCGGAAACCGACTCGAAGACCATGGGTGTGGCGTTGGTGGCAGCCGTGAACGTGTCGGAGAAGTCCGGGCCCAGGCTAATGCCAATCAGGTCGGATAGATCGAAGCCGGGATAGAGGCTATAGTCGAGGGCAACGTACATGCCGCTGGTGATCGCGTCACCGGGCGCGCCCATGATGGCTGGCACGCCGAAGTCCTGGTCGCAGTCTTCGCACTGGGCCAGCGGGTCGGAATTCTCCTTATACCCGCCCACCTGCAATACGTTCTTGCGGAAAGGCACATTCCCTAACTCGCTGAGGATGCTCATGGAAGACATAAAGAAGGAGCCGCCGCCGTTGAGGTAGGTCTGGACCATGAACTGCTGCTGGGCGCTGAGCGTGTTGTTTGTAGCCGAAGGGTCGGGGAGCCCATCCTCGTCCACGCCGTAGTTAATGGCATCGTCAACCAGCCGCCACATTACTACCGGGAAGGCCTGGAGGTCGGAGAGTTGGGGCGAGCCGCGGGCGGAGACCTTCCAGTGGGCGAAGCTGAAGCCGGCAGCGGCCAACGCGTTGGTGTAAGTGCCGTCGGGAATCACGGGCGAGCCGTTGACGGGGTCGTAGGCGTCCACCAGCAGCACGATCGGGGTGGCCACGCCGACGAAGGTGAAGTACGAGCCGGAGTTGTTGTTGGTGCTGGAGTTGCCGGCCGAATCGGTCGAGATGACGTAGAAGGAATAGGTCTGGCCGGGAACGAGCTTGCTTAGGCGGATGGAATGAGCGGTCGTAAGGTCGGCGTTGGTGTAAGCCAGGGTAAAGGTGGAGTTGGGGCCGTAACAGACAACGGAGCTGGCCGGCTCGGTCGTCTGCCAAGTGACGGTAATGACGCCAAGGTCAATCGAGGCCGTCACGCCGCTGATCACGGGCGGCGCCAAATCAGCCGTCGCGACGGCGGTGCGCTTGACGCCTGAGCTGTCCACGTAATCCGCCTCGATCGCGTCTCCTGAATGGATCTCCAGCTTTCCGTCCACCGCAGGCGAACCGATCACGGTCGCGACCGCGCCAGTGAAGGCGCCGTAGTTGCCGGCGGCATGCAGAACGAAGGTCTCGCCCGCGGGCTCGGTGGTGCTCTTGAGCAGCACCGAGACGGAGTTGCTGGAAGCCCAGGAGGTATCGAACGCGGAAACCTGTATCGTGCCGGGAGCGGTGTAGGACGGGCGGTCGAGGAGGACCGAGCCTGCGGCAGGGCGCGCCAGGTCGCCGGAGACCACCAGCGCAAAGTCCTGGTCAATGGCGGCCGTATCGAGCCGGGCATCCTGAACGACATGGGTCGCACGGACCCGCACGAGGTAATCGCCCGGCAATGGCTGGCTGAGATGGACCGCCTCGACGTTGTTCAGCGTGTCGGGGGATGGCGCGTCGGGGACGGAATCGTTGCCTGCGAACTGGTTGCCACGGTAGAGCGTGCCGTCGGGCCCGACAACCTCCAGGTCGAGGTCGTTCACCAGGGCGGGGATAGAGCCGGGGAAGCCGGGGACGTCCGTGTAGGCCAGTGTGATCTTGAGCGGCTGATCGGAGTTCTGGACCAGGGTGTGATGGGTATAGACGTCGCCATTGGCCAGCAAGATGGTTTGGTCCACATACTCGAAATAACGCGGGGCCGTGGTGAGGTTGGTGACGATGATATTGGTCAGCGTGATGCGCCCCCAGCCTTCGTCGTTGTTGGGGATCGGGCCGGGGCCGCCATTCAACTCGTCGAGTTCGTTCGCCGAGTTGACCAGTGCTGCTTTCACCAGCGCAGGGCTGGGCACCGCGCCTTTGTGCAGGGCCTGGTAGTATTGGACGAAGATCGCCGCCGCCCCGGCCGCGTGGGGCCCGGACATGCTGGTGCCGCCCATATACACGTAGTTGCTGTCAATGGCCGTCCAGGCGATGGACGCTTCATCCGGGGCTGACGAGGAGGCCGCGGAGGCAATCCACGTGCCCGGGGCGACGAGGTCCGGCTTGATCCGGCCATCTTCACAGGGACCGCAACTAGAGAAGTCCGCCATCGTGTCTGGCCCATCGGCATAGAGGCCGTAGGTCTCGGCGAGGGTATTGGGGACGTTCTCGCAGGCCCCGGTGGCTATCACGTTCTTGCCGGTGGCCGGGCTGTCCATGGTTTCCGAGTCCGGGCCGGCGTTGCCCGCCGAGAACTCCAGGATGTAAGGCTGGTCGCCGGGCGTGGAGGCATCCGCGTCGCGCACGAGTTCGTCAAATTGAGCGGCGTCGGTGTCGTACTCGCCCTGAACGTCGTTGCCCCAACTGTTGGAACCGATGGCGGCCCCGTTGCGAACGGCGTCGTGCGTCAGCGTTTCATCGCTGGGGAAGGGTTCGGCCTCGTTGGCGTCGTCGTCAAAGATGCGTTCGATGAACAGGCTGGCGTGGGAGGCCACGCCCAGCCCGTAGAACTGCCCGGAATCGGAATCGGTCTCGCCGGTGGCCGCGTTGCCGGCAACAATGCCCGCGCAGTGGGTTCCGTGGCCGTATCCGTCCGACCCGTCGAAGATGTTGGTGCCGTAGTATTTGAACCCGGTGACCCGGCCGCTGAGGTCCAGGTGCATGAAATTGGTATCACCGCTGTCGAGGCCGGTGTCGGCCACGCACACCGTTACGCCGGCGCCGCCGAACCCGTACTGCTGCGTGAGCGTCGGTGTGGCGACGGCCCCATCGTCGCCGCCGACGAGCTTCGATGCGGCTTCGTCCACCAGCTTGTGCGTTGGCGCCCGCTCGACCCACAGCACGGCACTGGACTCCGCGAGCGCGTTGAGCTTGGCGGGAGGCAGTTGCCCGCGCAGGAAGGTCCCCTGCCGCAGGTGGCTCTCATGCGCGATGCCGGAGAACAGCGACCGCACTTTGGCAAGCTCGACCGGGGTTGCGTTGGCTGAGAGCAGGGCAGTGACAGCCAGCACTTGGTTGGTCTGGGGCGCGGCTCGCGCAAGAGCAGCCAGTCGGGGATGAATCTTATGGTCCGGACGATAGGGGCCAATCCACCGGACATAGGGCAGCGACTGGATTGCCGCTGGCGGCGCGTTGCTAAACAAGGCGATAAACGCGTCGTCCGGCACATACTTGAGCAATTCAACTCCCTTCGAGCGCAGCTCGGCCTTCCAGGCCGGCGTCAGCGCCGCCTCGAACTGCAGCAGGAACAGCCCCGAGGCGGGGGACTGTGCAGCCAGCCCCGGTGCGAGCATGGCTGCGCTGCCGCGCTCGGGCGTGACGATCGTCTCGTTCCGCAGACGAATGCGCCGATTCTCGGCGGCGGCGTGGTAGGACAGGAGGATGAGCCCGGCAGCCAGCAAATTCGATAGGCGTGGCCAGCGGATGCCGCGCCGGAGCGGACGAGCAAGCTTCACGCATTGACTATACCGGGCCTTGCCGGAACGGACAAGCCCGAGGAGAGGCGTCCGCTGCCGCCACAACACAGACGCCTCGGCGAGGCGTCCCCAGCACTGTGGCGTATTCGCGCCTAGCGCTTCAGCAGGGCCTTGGTCTCCGCCTGCAATGCCTCCAGGTCCGGGCGGAGCTGTTCCTTGGTCGCTTTGTCCATCCGGTCTATGAAGAGAATGCCGTGCAAGTGATCAATCTCGTGCTGGATGGCCCGCGCCAGGAGCCCGCCGCAGCGAAACTCCAGCGTCTTCCCATGCTCGTTCAGCGCCTTCACATCCACCAGGCCTGGCCGCGTGATGTCGGCGAAGATCTCGGGGAAGCTCAGGCACCCTTCGGGGCCGGTCGCGTCCTTGGACTCGCGGGCGGGCCGGGCCTCGGGATTGATCAGCACGAGCGGCATGAAGCCGGCCACGTCCACCGGTTTGCCGTTGACCTCTAGCGTGGATGGCCGATCCGTGACTCCGCGCACGTCAAGGACAGTGACCTGCAGCGCGAGCCCCACTTGCTGCGCTGCCAGGCCGATGCCTTTGTAGGCATACATCGTCTCCAGCATGTCGGCAGCAAGCTGCTGCGCCTTCGCCGTGACCGGTTCAATGCGCGCCCCTTTCTGGCGCAGCACCGGGGTGCCGTATTTTACCACCGTGAGTAGCATGAGAAAAGAGTGCTGGAAATGACGAAGGAACGGGCTGCGTGTTGCGTGTTGCGTATTTCGTGTCCGCGCAACACGCAGCCCGCAGCCCGTTCCTTCGTCATTTGGCCTTCGTCATTCGTCATTGAATACGCTCGTACCCGAATCTGCTTTCCGCTATCCTCGGCCCTAGGCGGGCCAGTTCCGCAGCATCCCGGCAAGGTCGGCGACCGACGGGCTCTGGCCGGTGCGCACGTAGAAACCGCTGGTGGTGACGCCCACGAGCAGGCAGTGTTCCGTCGTTAAGCCCAGCAGCTTGCCGAGGCAAAAGCCCGAGTTGAAGTGATCTCCCGCCCCCGTAGTGATCCTGGGCTTGGGCGTGAACGGGCCTTGGACGGTGGCGGCGCCATCCGGGCCTGAGGCAAGGGCGTAAGCCGTGGGGTGGATCACCAGCGAGTTTACAGGCACGCGCTTGTGGATCTGCCGGCAAAGCTCGAGCAGGGCCTCCGGCGAGCCGTCCTTGATCGGCAGGCCCAGCACCTTCCCGATCTCATGGCCTTCCTTCTCGTTGAGGCCCAGAACCACGTCGAAGTGTTTCTGGAAGGCGGTGACCAGGTTCAAAGCGCGCGCGATGTCTTCCCGCGTTCGCTTCTCGGGGTCGGCCAGGTCAATGAACAGCGTGCGGCGCCGGCCCTTCATCCCGGGGCATATCTCCTTAAGCACCGCCGCCCAGATATCGCTCATGGACGTCAGCATCGTCCAATTGACGAACCCGACCAGGTCCGCGCTGCCCATCCTGGCGGCGAACTTGTCCGCGCCGAACCGGCTCTTGATGTTCTCCCAGTTCATCTGCTTGAGGGACTGGTGCTTGCCCAGCATGATCTTGCCGTCCTCGAATTCCAGGGCGTCAGTGTAGCCCGGTTCGGCGATGGAATGCACCTCGGCGCGCCGGGCGAACTCGGCAAAGACGGGGTGCAGGTTCGGGTAGCCGAGAATGCCCAGGTAGCAGACCTTTAGGCCGAAGCTGGCGAGGGCGTTAGCCATGATCGGACCGTTGCCACCCAGCTTCGTAAGCTGGCTGACCAGCTCAATGTTCGTGCTGCGGCCTGCGGCCCCGGCCAGCCGTTCGGCAAGCTGGGCGATCGTCGGCAAACGGACATACTTCTCCGCGCTCTCCCGTTTGTCCACCACGTGGAGGATGTCGTCCACGAAGCCATCCAGGCCCACAAAGGCCGTCATCTGGCCCACGCGGCCAGTGGAGGATTGAAGTTGAGAAGCGGTCTGTTCGCGTTGTTGGGGTGTAGTCATCAGCAAGTCTTGAGTCTAAAGTCTAAAGTCTTGAGTCGTTCTCGTCCTCCTCCTCGTCCATTCACCGGGAAGGCGAGCGTCCGCGCGAGGCCTGATGTTTGGTGTGAGGGAGAAATCAGGGCTCGCGGGGACGCTCGCCCTCCCGCGAAGGCCGAGGACAAGGGCGAGGGGGCTTGGATCGCAAATCCTAAAATCACTCCGTTACTCCCAGCAGGCGCAAGATGCGTTCGAATTCCGCATCGCTGAAGAAGGCAATTTCGAGCGCTCCCTTGCCCTGGGCATAACGCAGAGCGACGCGCGTGCCCAACCGCTCACGCAGCTTGTTCTCCAAATCGGCCACGTGGGCGTCCCTGGGGCGGGGTGCGGGCGGCAGCGCCGTGCCGGAGCCTTGCCGGGCCTGCAGACGCGAAACCAGCAACTCCGTCTGCCGGACGTTCAGCCCATCCCGCAGGATGCGGTCGGCGGCCTGCTTCTGCTGGCGTTCGCCGGCCAGGCCCAGGATGACCTTGGCGTGGCCGACGGACATCCGCCCGTCCCTCAGGTGGGCTTGAATCTCAGGGGCGAGCTTGAGCAGGCGCAAGGCGTTGGCGACGACCGCGCGGCTCCGGCCGACCTTTTGGGCCACCTCTTCCTGCTTGAGCTGGAACTGCTCGACGAGCTGCGCGTAGCCCTGGGCCTCTTCGATCGGGTTCAGGTTCTCGCGCTGCAAGTTCTCGATCAGCGCCAGTTCGAGCACGGCCCGGTCGTCGGCCTCACGCACGATGACAGGCACTTCGGCCAGGCCGAGCAACTGGGCGGCGCGCCAACGCCGCTCGCCGGCGATCAGCTCGAGGTGCCCGTCCCGCTCGCGGACAATGAGCGGCTGGACGATCCCCTGGGCCTGGATGGAGTCAGCCAGCTCGCGCAGGCTCTCCGGGGCAAAGTCCTTGCGCGGCTGAAACGGGCACGGGCGAATGCGCCCGAGCGGAACACGTTGCACCCGCTCGCGCAGGTCTGTCGCCGGCTCCGCTCCAGGAACCGTTGTGGAAGCTGGCGCCGTGACTGGCGGTTTTGCTATCGGGCTCTCGCCCAGCAACGCCCCCAGCCCGCGGCCCAAAGCTGGCTTTGCCATGTCCGCAGAGTGTCGAAACGGCCGTGCGGTGTCAACCGGGGGGTGGACGGCGGCGCTAAAAGAGCAGAGTATATCCGCTGATGAGCTGCAAGAGCAGCCGCATTGCTGAACTCGCCCGGCCCTTCGAAGGCCGGGCCCTGGATGCCCGTTACCTGGCCTACTTCGACTGCTTCAACCGGCGGCAGTTCTTCGAGGCGCATGAGGTCCTGGAAGATCTTTGGCTGCCACGGCGTCAAAGCCCCGAGGGGGCCTTCTACAAGGGGCTCATCCAGTTGGCCGGGGCCTTCGTGCATCTCCAAAAAGGGCGGCCCAGCCCGGCGCTCGCCCTTTTCAGGCTGGCGCAGAGCAGCCTGAAGCCGTTTCCGGCAGCCTACCAGGCACTGGACCTTTGTGCCGTGGGCGCGATAATCCGGGAGTGGTCGGACCGGGTGGCGGCCGTCCGCCCCGGCTCTGCATTCAGCTTGGAGGAAGCAGACTACCCACGGTTGCTGTCGCCCGTGGGGGCGGAGTCTTGAGTCTAAAGTCTAACGTCTTGAGTCGCTGCGGCTCCTCCTCGTCCTCCTTCTGCTTCTCGTCCTCGATCAACGCGACCGCGAGGACGAGCCCGAGCACGAGGACCAGCCCCGGATCGGGACGACGCAAGACTTTAGAGCTTAGACTCAAGCCTCGGGGGACCTTGACTTCGGCGCTCCGCGATGCGAAACAGTGCTCTTGGATACCCAGTGCTATGTATCGTGCAAACCCGCGCCGCGCGCGTTTCCCAGGCTACGGCTTCACCCTGATCGAGTTGCTGGTGGTTATCGCCATCATTGCCATCCTCGCCGCCTTGCTGCTCCCGGCCCTGACCAAGGCCAAGGTGAAGGCGCAACGCATCGCCTGCCTCAACAACTGCAAACAAATGGGCATCGGCAGCCAGAGCTATTCCGACGATGACAGCAAACGCGCGCTCACCGGCGTATGCAACTTCGGGGACGACGACCTGAACTGGCTTTACCCCACCTACGTGCCGAACCTGAAGACGTTCATCTGCCCCGCCACCCACCACAGCATTACCAACGACCCCAAGCCCGTCAGCGGCTACGTCCAGACCAAGCGGAACGACACCGGCGTCTCCTACGCCGAACGGCTCCACGATAACGCCACCTACATCCCCGACCTCGAGGAGATTGCCGAAGACGGCGCGAGCTACGACGCCGGCAACAAAGCGGGCCATGGCACCAGCTACGAGGTGTCGGGATTCATCAATGGCAATAACTCCACCTCCAGCGCTCCCGGCTGGACGCCCAACGTCCGCAAGACCCAGAACGTGGTCGCCTCCTACTCCTATCAGAACAACTTGAGCTACATGGTGAAAGGCCAGGCGCAGATCTTCAATATTCGGAACCAGAAAGCCGCTCCCAGCTCCATGTGGCTGATTTACGACGGCGACGATGCCGTGGCGTATCCTCCCGGCAAGGTCTCAAATAACGATTACCCCGACTACATTGACAACCACGGCGCGGATGGGGGAAACGTGATCTTCTGTGACGGGCATGCCGAATGGGTCGCACAACGCCGCTACCCATTCTTATTTGCCCTGGGCACCGAGGAGCAGGTTTACAACGTGTACAACTATCCCTGAGGATCGGCCTCGGGCCGCTCGTCGGCGCCCTCGTCTTCGTCCTCGTCCTCCTTCTCGTTCTCGTCATCCATCTACGCTGCTGCGCTTGCGAGGACGAGAACGAGTACGAGCACGAGGACCAGCACCGGATCGGGAGGACCCAGGACTTTAGACCTTAGACTCAAGACGGGTAGGCGGCCAAAAACCGAGGAGCGCGTCGGCCGTCTTGAGGAATGCTCGCAGCGCCCGAGCCCGGCGCTTTTGCAAGTGCCTCACGAAGGGTCGCAGCAAAACCTCCGCATCCTTCTGCCGTTCCAGGTACCGGGCCACGCACTGGTGCAGCACCTCCAGGTCCTGAATGATGCCCATCCGGCGCTGGTACCAGGCCAGCGCCCGCAGTTCGCGCTTGCTTAGCCCCGTGAGGCAGGGCGAAAGCGACTCGACCATATAGCGGAATCGCTTGAAGGCAACCCGCGTGCGGTGGATGGTGCGCGGGTCAGCCGGATCAATCGCCCGGCGTCGTGCCACGGCCTCCGCAAAGGCACTCGTGGTGGCTCCCAGCGCGGCCGCAGCCAGTTGGTTCCGGCCGCGGGCTTGGCGGCGCAGGGTGTCCAGTTCATCGGCAACCGCCCGGAGCCACCGTTCGAGCTTTCGCATTTTGCAGCGGCCGACCTTCCCAGCGGCCGCCCTGACGAGCCGTTTCTCCTGGCGTCCGAGCCTTTCGCGCAAGTCCGCCAGCTCGGGGAAGCGACGACTCGCTTTGCTGACGAAGGTCCGTTGCACATGGGTATCGCGCAGCTCGCCGAGCGCCGCGAGCCGGCGCTTGAGCATGCGCCGAGCCTTATCGAGCGCCGGGCTCGGGATCATGCAGCTCAGCAGCGCAAGCTGCGCGATCAACCGCCGCGTCGCCACGCGCAACTCGTGCACCGCCTCCTCCGACACATCCGCCTGGCAACTGCGGAGCTGCTCGCGGTAAGCCTTCCAGCGGGCCTGGAGAGCCGCCTGCAGGCAAGGGCCGACCGCCGGCACGGCTGAGCGCGCGCC
>DATKNZ010000293.1:0-12928 GCA_035541055.1 Candidatus Acidiferrum sp.
TGCAGCGGGGGCAGAGCTAGCGACGCAAGTCTTTGGTCCAGGCGCGCCTCGGCTTGACGGTCCCGCGGCAGTGCGTCCGGCTGCATGGCGGGCAGGAGGTGGGCCCAGACCAGGTCGAGTTCGCCTTGCAGGTCACGGCTCTCTCCGGTGATGGCGACGACGGCGTCTTGCTCCGGCATCACGACCATGAACTGGCCGAAGGCGCCGTCGCCGCGGAAGGCATTGTGCTGGCAACGCCAGAACTGGTAGCAGTAGCCTTGGAGCCAGTCGTTCTGAGCGTTGGGCCGGGTCGGCTTGGCAGGCGCGGGCTGCTGGATCTTGAAAGTCGTGGCCTCCTCGACCCAATTGACAGGGAGCAACTGCCGGTCTTCCCACGCTCCCTTGCGCAGATACAACTGGCCGACTTTGGCGAGGCTCTCGGTCTGCACGCTCAGGCCCCAGCCGCCGGTGTTGATGCCGCGCGGGCAGGTTTCCCACGTAGGCCCGTGAATGCTCAGGGGTCCGAAGAGCCGCGGCTGCAGGTAATCGAGCACCCGCTGACCGGTGACGTGCTGCACGATGGCGGACAGCATGTAAGTGGCGGCGCTGTTGTAGAGAAACTGGCTGCCGGGGGGGTTCTCGATGGGCCACGCGAGGAACGCTTTGACCCAGTCGGCCTCCTTGACCATCGATTGCGTCGGCTCCTTGGCATTGCCCACGGACATAGTAAGGAGGTCTTTGACCCGGAGGGCTGCCAGGTGGTCGCTCACCTGGTCGGGCAGCTCAGCGGGGAAGAACGTCACGACGCGATCCTGCACATGGAGTTTGCCCTCCGACACGGCGAACCCCACGGCGGTCGAGGTGAAGCTCTTGCTCAGCGAGTAAAGGGTATGGTTGAACTGAGCGCCGTAGGGCGACCACCAGCCCTCCGCGATGACGCGCCCATGACGCACCAGCATGAAGCTGTGCAGCTCATGCGTGCTCCGGCTGACGGCCTCCAGGAACGCCAGGATGCCGGCGGATGAGACGCCCTCGGCCTCGGGGTGGCTCCGCGGGAGCGTCCCCAGGCCGGCGCCTCCATTTGGGCGCGTGCTACAACTCGGGGCAACCCATAGCAAGCCCGCTCCGATAGCCCCAATCCCAGCCTGTTTGAGAAACACTCTACGGGTGATCGTCATCGGCTGAGCATCGCGACATTGGGGGCCGGGATGCAAGCCTATGGAGAGAGGCGAAAGGGCAGGGGATGCTCCGGAGGCAGGCAGCATACCTGGCTTGCGCGGCACCTTCTTCTCCTACACCATTTGATTATGGTCAAGCGTTCGCAAATCCGTGCCTTCAGCCGGGCGGTCGCCCAGCGGTTTCATCCGCAGAAGATCGTGCTGTTCGGCTCGTATGCCTACGGTAAACCAGGCGAACAGTCCGACGTGGATTTGCTCGTGATCATGCCCCGGACGCGTCTTGGAGGCGAACGCATGTCCGTGCGTATTCTGCACGCCATTCCACGCGAATTTCCGTTGGACCTCTTGGTGCGAACCCCGGCGGACGTCGCCAGGCGTCTGCGCTGGAAGGACCCATTTATCTCTGAGGTGGTGGAGAAGGGGAAGGTGCTCTATGAAGCCGACCACGCGTGAATGGGTCAAGAAGGCGGAGAATGACTTCAAGGTAGCCACGCAAATCATTGGCCGCCGCAGGGACGTTGTGGCGGACGCTGCGTGCTTTCATGCCCAACAGTGCGTGGAGAAGTATCTCAAAGCGCGCTTGCTGGAGGCTGGAATCGCGTTTCCTCGGACGCATGATCTTCGGCAGTTGCTGAATGCTTGCCTGCAAGCGGAGCCCCTATGGTCTGCTTACGCGCAAATCCTGGACAGGATGTCCAATTACGCAGTGGACTTCCGTTATCCGGGCCAGAGCGCGACACTGCGGGAGGCCAGGCTGGCCGTGAAGCATTGCCGCTCCGTGCGGCTTGAGGCGCGGCGCAGTTTGGGACTCAGGAAGTAGCGGCCTAAGCGTAATAGGGCCTTAGGCTGACCGGCAGGCTGCCAATGCGCATGGCGCGGTCGAGGGCCTCGGGCGGCGAGTTGCCGCCCGGTTCCAGGCTTTCGACTTCGCCGGCTTCCAGGGCGGCAACAGGCACGCCGTCGCGCAACAGCACGCGATTGGCCGCAATCGAGGCCACGCGCCTGCCCGGGGCCAGGATGCCTGTGAGGTTCAGCGGGTCGGCGCCGCTGATGGCGAGCAGAGTTCCAGTGGGCGCAGCTTTGCGGGTCGAGCGCAACAACCCCACCGCTTCGGGCAAAGCGAATTGCTCGCCGCCCACGCCGCTGACGAAGTGGCCGCCACGGATTTCGCCCCGCGCCTCCAGGCGCCGGCAGACCCGTCCCAGTTCATACCATGACACCTTGAGCGACTCGCGTTCGAGCAAGCGCCGGAAGAGCACGCCGTAACGGCGCAGCAGGACGCGGGCAAAGGTCTCGATCGCCTCGTCGCGGCTTCCTGCCTCGGACGAGGGAGCGCTGCGTGCGCTTTCGCCGTTTTCGCCGGCAGGCGAGAGCGGCGCTGGGGCCCGCAGCAGCGACCATCGGCCTGCAAACTCGACGCTTCTGACGGCCTTATGCCGCCGCCGCCGGCCCCGGTCGGCAAACGGCGCCCGCTTCTCCGCGGGCAGAAGCAGGGCGCGCAGGCCCTCGAAGCTGTCGGCGGTGACCCATCCCTGCGCGGCCAGTTCAGCCAAGGCCTGTTCGGCCCGCGACGGCAACAGGCTGCGGCTCTTGATCAGCTCGCCGAAGAACAAGGCGCCGCGCTGGGAGAACATGTCCAGCACGTGCGCGGCTTCGGGGGAGAGCGCCGGTTGACCTGCGGGCGGCGCGAGCGCCAGCCAGTCCGCCACGTGCTCGCGCAGGAACAGGGAAACCGGGCTGGACCGGATCGGGGCCAGCACCCGCCCGTTGCCGTTCTGAGGCTGAGTGAGCCGGCCCCAGCCTACACGCCCGGTGAAGCAGAGTTGGTCCAGCCAGCGCGGATCATAGTCTTTGACGCGGAGCGCCAGCACCTCCGGTTCCCAAGCCGCCGCAGCCAGCTCATAGCCGTCGAGCATTTCCAGCACGGCCAGCACGCCTTCCGGCCCGGCAGCGCGGTCTTCCACAGCCACGCGTTGCCAGGGCAGCAGGAAGCGCTGAAACTCGGCCGCCGAGACCGGCTGGATTTCCGCGCGCAGGCGGTTGAGCGTGAGCCGATGGATGCGCGCCAGCAACCGGCGGTCGCACCATTCCAGCTCCGTTGCGCCGGGATGGAACTTGCCTCGCAGCACGAAGCCTTCCGCCTCGAGCGCCAGCAGGGCAGCCTCTATTTGGCTCGCGGGCACCTGGAAGAAGTCAGCCAGCGATGACTTCGTGAGCGGGCCGCACATCTCAAGCCGGCCCCGGACCAGCTCTCGCAGCGCCTCCTCGCGTGCCCATTGCCGCCGGGCGGCAGACTCGGGTGCCGCGAGCGCCGGCTCCAGCTTCGCTTCGGGATAGACGGCCCGGACCAGCGGGAGCCGCTCGGCAGCAATCCAATACCGGCGGGGCATGTCGAGTCGCCCCGCTCGCCGCTCGCTCGCCAGTGCGCCCAGCCAGGCGGCTGCTTCCGGCGCCAGGCCCAGGACTTCCGGCTCGGTCAGCGTGCCGCCGAGCAGCAGGGCCTCGTGGAGTTCATCCGCATTAGTGGCCCGCGGCCAGGCTTCGGCACAGACCGCCTCGATCGCGGCGCGGTCCAGTATGCCCAGTCCTGCCTCGCCCGCCGTTTCACCGGCCCGGCGGGTATAGACCGCCCGCGTGCGGCGTTCTTCGAGCGGCGCGTTATCCAGGAAGGCGTAGGGCCTGGCGTTCAGGATTTCGTGCGCCAAGGGGGACGGCTCGGGCAGGTCGCGCGCCAGGCAGCGCACCTGGCCGGCCTCGATGCGCTTGAGCAGGGCGATCAGCCCATCAACGTCCATTGCTTCCGTCAGGCAATCCTCGATGGTCTGTCGCACTAGCGGGTGGTCCGGCACCTCGCGGTCACCGGCAAGGTTTTCGGGACAGGCAAGCTGGTCGGGAAAAACGGCGGCCAGCAGGTTCTCCGCAGCCATGCGTTGCAAAGGGGCGGGCACCCTGTGTCCGCCGCGCTGGCGCGGCAAGGCCAGGGCGCGTTCCGCATTCCAACGCCAGCGCACGGGAAACATGGGCGCGTCGAGCAGCGCCTGGATGAGCAGGTCGCGCACCGTCTTGCTGTTCAGGTAGTGGAACACCTCTTCCAGCGGGAAGGAATGCTGGGTGCCGAGCGAAAGGACAATGGCGTCGTCGGTGGCCGCGGCCTGCAGCTCGAAGTTGAAGGAGCGGCAGAACCGCTTGCGCAACGCCAGGCCCCAAGCGCGGTTCACGCGAATGCCGAACGACGAGTGGATGACCAACTGCATACCGCCCGACTCGTCAAAGAACCGCTCCAGGATCAGGGTATGCTGGGATGGCAGCGCGCCCAGCGCCTGGTAGCCGGCGGCGAAGTAGTCGGCCAACTGTGTCGCGGCGTTGGCCGGAAGGCCGGGCGCCTCGGTGAGAGCTTCCACGACGCCTGTCACCGGAGGGCGGCCATTCTTGTCCGCAGCGAGATGCGTGGCTGCCTTGGTTTCGCGCTCCAGCGCTCGCTCGGCTTCCTGCCGCAGGTCTGACACGGCGCGCGACACTTCGTCCGTCCTGCCGGGAGCCTCACCCAGCCAGAAGGGAATGTTGGGCGGCTGTCCTTGCGCATCCGCGACCCGCACCGTGCCGGAATTGATGCGCAGGATGCGCCACGACGCATTCCCAAGCTGGAAGATATCGCCTGCGAGACTCTCGACGGCAAAGTCCTCGTTCACCGTGCCGATGAACGTCTCGCTCGGCTCAAGCACCACCCGGTAATCCGCGTTGTCGGGTATGGCCCCGCCGGAGGTCAGCGCGACCAGCCGCGCCCCGCGCCGCCCGCGCACGCGATGGTTGACCGCATCGTGGTGAATCAAGGCGCCGCGCCGCCCCTGTTTGGTGCTGAAACCGTCGGCCAGCATTTGGAGCGTCTCGTCGAACTCCTCGCGCGCCAGGTCCCGGTACGGGTAAGCCGAGCGCATCAGCGCGAACAGCCGGTCCTCCTCCCATTCCTCGCACGCTGCGCAAGCGACCATTTGCTGCGCCAGCACATCCAGCGGTCTCTGCGGCATCCTCAGCGCATCCAGTTGGCCGGCCCGCAAGCTGTGCATCGTGGCGAGGCACTCGGCCAATTCATCCCGGCTGAGGGGAAAGATGCGTCCTTCGGGCAGGCCTCCCAGCTTATGACCGGCGCGGCCGACGCGCTGCACCAGGGTGGCAATGGACCGCGTCGGCCCGAGTTGGCAGACCAGGTCCACTGAGCCAATGTCTATGCCCAGCTCCAGCGAGGCCGTCGCCACCAGGGCCTTAAGTTCGCCCCGCTTCAACCGCCCCTCGGCATCGAGCCGCAGCTTTGCCGACAGGCTGCCGTGGTGCGAGGTCACCTGGTCAGGGCCCAGCAACGCGCACAGATGATGCGTTACTCGTTCCGCGAGGCGGCGCGTATTCACGAACACCAGTGTCGTCTGGTGGGCTTGGATGAGTTCCGCCAGCCGCGTATAGACCTCGGTCCACACCTCGTTGGACATCACGGCTTCCAGCGCTGAGCCTGGCACTTCGATGGCGAGGTCCAGGTCGCGGCGATAGCCCGCGTCAATGATCGTCGGCAGCTCACCGCCTGTATGCCCCGTGCCCACGAGGAACCTGCCCACTTCCTCGATCGGCTTCTGCGTGGCGGAAAGGCCGATCCGCTGCAAGGGACCCTGCACCAGGGCAGCCAGCCGCTCCATGCTCAACGCCAGGTGCGAGCCGCGCCGATTCCCGACCACGGCGTGAATCTCGTCCACAATGAGCGTTCGCACCGTGGACAGCAGCCGGCGGCCGGAACCCGAGGTCAGCAGCAGGTAGAGTGACTCGGGCGTCGTCACCAGGATATGCGGCGGCTTGCGATGCATCGCCTGCCGGTGAGCCGCGGGCGTATCCCCCGTGCGCACGGCGGCGCGCACGGCGACATCCGTACCGGTCGCATCGAATAGCGCCTTGCGCAGACCGGCCAACGGCACCTCCAGATTTCGGTGGATGTCATTGCTCAGCGCCTTTAGGGGCGAGACGTACACTACCCGCGTAGCGTCAGGGAGCTGGCCTGCAAGCCCCTCGCGGAACAACTGGTCCAGCTCCGCGTAGAAGGCCGCCAGCGTCTTGCCCGAGCCGGTCGGCGCCGCGATCAGCGTGTGGGCGCCGGACTGAATGGCCGGCCAACCGCGTTCCTGCGGCTCAGTCGGTGGGCCAAACTGCTCCTGGAACCAGCGGGCGACCACGGGATGGAAGGCGTGCGAAGCCATCGCCCTAGCCTACACCGAAAGCCGGGCCGGCGCAGCGTTGAAACCAAGGGTCTAGCCTCTCGCTTTCCCAAGCCCGGAGGGTTCCAGCTTCTGACCCGGCTACTGCGTGAGCACGCGGTAATACCGCCCTGTGCCTTGAGTGGACTGGAAGCTGAAGTCGCCCGGGTTTTGCGGGTCTTCCACCGCCGTGCCAAGCTGCTCCCAGTCGGCCAGGTTCGTTGAGGCCTCGACGACATAGGTCCTGAAGTCGTCGGCGGAGAACTCCAGACCTGCGAGCCCATTCTTGCAGGTGATGGTCAGGTCGGCCACGGGCAACGCCGGGTGTCCATAAAGGTCCGGGATGCGATGGCAGCGATAGACGCTGCAGTCCTTATTGGTCGGATTATTAACGGCGTAGGCGGAAATGGCCAGGTCGAACACGATTTGGGGCACCGCATCGTGGGTGACTTCCGTGATCCGGACCATGTTGGAAGTGGGGTATGTTCGGTTCGGGGGAGCGCCATTCACGTAGCTCACGGCGGCAAAGTCAATCAGCACGTTGCCCGTCTTGGGCTCCGGTTCGGCGTTGCCTTCGCGATTGACGAATAGCCGGTCCGTCTCGTTGGTGCGGCCATAATCCCAGACTTGGGAGACCTGCATGGTCTGCTCGTTGATGCTGTACTCGACCGCGCGGCTGTAATTATTTGTATCGGCCACGCCCGGATCGTAGGGGCTAGCGCGGTAATTGCCGTCGTCGAAGAGGATCAACGTTCCCTGGGGCGTGATGATGGGAGAATGCTGGCCATAATGCCAGACGAACGGGGAGCCGACGGGTTGCAGCAGATAAGGCTGCCAGGCGGGGCCCCAGTTGGCGGGCGGGCCCAGGATCCAGCGCAGTTGGCCGGTGGATCGGGCGATTTTGACCACGGCGTTCTGGTGGCGCATGGATACGATGAGCGAGTCGTCGCTCGGATCCTCGATAATGGCATTGGAATGCTCCGAGTCCCACGCCCCGTTGACGAGGCTGATGAGATAGCTGATCCGCTCAGGGTCGAGCACGCTGATGGGCGACCAGGTATGGAGGAGGGAGGCATTGGTGGCCGAGAGTTCTACCACCTTCTGGTAGCTGATGGTGGCGGTCGTGCGCAGGGCGTGGGGGTCGGTCATGTTGACCGGGTAATTGGTGACACTCTCGATGGCGTCACTGAGGTAGAGAATAGTGCCGTGGCCGGTGGGGACGCCGTCATGAACGTCAATAGGCAGTGATGTTGGGGGCAGCCAGGAATTGACGATCTGGCCGAGCAGGTTCAATTCGATGAAGTTGGTCTTCCAGGGCATGAACAGGTCGCCGTTGTCCAGGAACCGCACATCGGCAGTGGAGGGGGCCATGTCGTACCAAACCACCTGGCCGGAGCTGTCCACAATGGTGACATACCAATAGGTGCTCTTGTGCACGATCACATTGAACAGCGTATAGCCCGGTTCCATTTTGTCGGGCTGGCTTTGCAGCAGGTTGATGGTGGGGAAGTTCGTCGGCAAGGGGCTGGCAACGAATTGCAGCGGCTGGGGGGCAGTCGCCTGATTGCGGTAGCGGTCGTAAACAGTGACCGTGATTGTGTTGGTGCTGGCAGGCTTGAATCCCAGCAGGGTCTCGGCGTGGGTAGTCCCGTAATTGTAGAAGCGGCGCTGCCAGGCATTGGTGCCGTCGCTGACGGACACGGTGATCCTGGCCGGAACATCGGTCGTAAGCTGGAGCAGGGCCGCCAGGGGGGCGTTGGTATTCGCCGTGAGTGACGGGCCGGAAAGGATGGTGACTGCGCGGGCGCTCCGTGAAGCCCCCGCCAAGCCCAATACGAGTAGAAACAATATCGCTTTGTGCATTGCCTAGGGGTCGCCTAGATGCATAGCACAGCTCACGGACCGGTGCAAGAGGAGGCCCGGGCGGCAGCCAATTTCAAGGTCCTGGTCATCATCCTCGTAGTCTCCAAACATTTGCTGCGGTGCGTCCCGAGCAACAGTCACTGCGAGCATTTCCGGGCTATTATGCACCGTCACGCAAGCACACCATTACTCAAGGTGAGGGCCATTGTCCACATCTCAAGCGAACCAGGAGAGATGTGGGACAACGGCAGGAAGACTGCGTCGGCGCCAGAGCTTGCGAGCAGCAGGCCGATCCGGACCTTGCCGTTTGCGCTAACCAGCCCGTTTTTGGCTGGCGCTCGAACCAGCGTTAAGCCATCCGCCGGCGATTACTCCTGGCGATCAGGCACAAGCCGCCCAGAAGGCTCAGGAGAGCGGTCGAGGGTTCGGGCACCGGACCCACGTCCAGCGACACATTATCGAAGTTTGCCGTGAGGCTGCTCGAAAGGGCGCTGCCGAGATTGATCCAGTTATAGGAGGTGCCGCCGTTCCAAGTCAGGTTATTAAAATTAGCGTCCACCGTACCGTCAATCTCCAGGCTGGCGGTGGTGGCGTTAATATCCAACTCGAATGTGTGCCAGCCAGTGGTACGCGGAGTGGCCAGAACAATCCAGCCTGCGCCATCGAGGTTGCGGGCCTCATAATAGGTTTGTGTACCGTTGTAAATCCCCGCGTCAAAGAGGCCCCCGGTGCCCGCGCTGTTCCGGAGTTCAGCGTAGTCACGCCCGCTAGTCGTACCGCCGTTCGGGTCGTACAGGTCGAATGAGAAGATAATGGGATTGGCGTCGGTTGGCACTATGCCCGAACTCAGCACATGCTGCAGGCGGCCGACGTTGGACGAAGCGGTTTCGAAGATGCCTTGGCCGCGGGTGCCGCCGGCCGCCGGGTCCGGGGCTAGCCCGATATTCGCGCTGGTGCCCGAAATCCGGGTCCAAACCGCGGTGAGTGCCGCGTCGTTGGCGTACGAATTGAAATCGTCGGAGAAGATGACCGTTGGTTGGCTCAACGCCGATTGAGTGAAGACCAGGAGCGCCAGCATCCCAACCGCAAGCGCCGGGACCGCCAGGAGAGTTCTGTTTTTCATAGAGATGTTGAAGTTGTGTTTGCCCAGTAATACTGGAACCAAGCATTGGTTAATCGGCGGGCGTTTCAATCGTTTTCCTCCTTGGCACGGCTCGCATATTCATGTGAGACAGCCGGGTTGGCGGACCATCACTCAGGGAGGGCGAGGGTCCACGCGAGCCCAAAGGTGCTTGCGAAAAGGGGGAAAGTTAGGGCTCGCGTGGACGCTCGCCCTCCCTGACTCAGGAGGCGGCTAGGCCCGCTTCTGTGCCAGAACCGCAACTCCAAGTGGAGCAAGCGAGACCCCGCTGAGCCGCTGCTCGCCGATCAGCTCGTCCATGGGCTCTGGCAGGGGGACGGCCTGCGCGCTATCCACCAGGTTCAGCAGAAAGTAGTAGGTAGTCTCCGGCGTTTCGCGCGTCGTGACTTCGACGCCCCGGGGGGCGTCCAGCAGCGGTTCGATCTGGCCCGCCGCGCCGGCTTCGCGCGCCAGCGCCTCGTAGAAACCAACGTCGGCGCAATCCGTTCCCGCGTAGAACACGAAGCCGCGCTCATAGGGATGCCGCGTGACGGCGGGACGCCCGGCCATGCGGCCCCCGCGGAAGGTGGCGACTGGGGCCGCGCCGTCCAGGCGGAGATCCTCCAGCATTGTGCGGGGCGCGAAGACGGTCTTGTGGCCTGCGAAGACAATGCCCAACTCGGCGTTGAGTTTGGCGTCGAGCGTGCCCATGGCCTGGTTCTCCTGCTTGGCAAGGTCCGCGACCGCTGTCACTCCCGCCATGGCTGCAAACGGGCCGGGCGACAGCACCCGGCGCATGCTGTTGTCGGGATTTTGCGTGCCGGCCTGGAAATTGAGCACCAGGACGCCCCCCGCCGCCACATACGCCCGCAGCCGCTCCACGGTTGCGTCGTCCACCAGCCGCAGGTTGGGCGCAACCACGAGCCGGTAGCCGGCGAGCGCAGCCGTGGGAGGCACGACGTCTATATTGCGCTGCAAGACCTTGAAGCCGTGATAATAGCGCTCCGCGTCGGCATCGTATCCGCGACCGCTGCCCCAGAAGCCCTGCGACCACTCATTGGCAAAGTCGTAGAGCAAGGCTACGTCGGCGCGGGTGGTGGCTCCCGCCAGGCGCGGTCCGAGCCGGGCGAACTCGGCGCCAATGCGGGCGAACACGGCGCGGTCGGGAATCGAGCCGTCGAAGCGCACGATCCGGGAAGGCCGGGCTTGTTCGTTGCCGGCCTGGGGCCGCCTCCATTCGAAGTAAAGAGTGCCGTAGCTCCCGTGGGCGAGGTCGGTGTAGGCCTGCACCCGGAGGCCCTCGGACCGGACGTGGGCCGGCACGTAGGCAAGCTTCTCCGCGCAGAGGAAACGCTGCTGCGGGCCGGCGCAGCGGGCAAAATCGGAATGGAACCCCGAACGGTATTGGTCCTGGTAGGGCGAGACGCCAGGCGGAGCCACGTAGTTGTCCCACCCCGTCGCGTCGAGGAACCCGGCAGCCGCGGCGTAGGCATCCACTGACCAGGTGAGGTTGGGCCAGTTGGTGAAGATGAATTGATCCGGCGAGCGGCGGCGGATGATCTCGGCTTGGCGCCGGAGGTGGGCGAGGTAGGAATCGGAGAAGAAATGCCGGTAGTCCAGCGTGATGGCCGGTTGCCATCCGCCCTCGGCGGAGTTGGCGGGAATCTCGATTTGCGACCAGTCCGTATAGCGATTGCTCCAGAACGCGCCGTTCCAGGTCCGGTTTAGGGCCTCGAGCGTGCCATAGCGGCGGCGCAGCCAGGCGCGAAAGGCCCGTTGGCAATTCGCGTCGTAGCACAGAAAAGGGATGCCCGGTTCGTTATCGAGCTGCCAGCCGATCACGCCGGGATGCCGGCCATAATGCGCGGCCAGGGCGCCCGTGATGCGGGCGCAGGCCCCGAGGTAAGCGGGGCTGTTCGTGCAGTAACCCTTGCGCCCGCCGTAGGTGAAAGGCCCCTTTTCGTTGCCGCCCAGCACGTCCGGATGACGCTGGCGCAACCACGGCGGCACTGAGGCCGTCGGGGTGCTCAGGATCACCTGGATGCGGCAGCGGTTGGCCAGCGCAATGGCCCGGTCCATCCAGGCGAACTCGAACCGGCCCTCGACCGGCTCGTAGGCCGCCCAAGCGAATTCGCCCATGCGGACGGCATTGAACCCAAGCTTCTGCATCTGGTGGAAATCCTTCTCCCATTCCGATGGGTCCCACCATTCCGGGTAATAGGAAGCGCCCAGGTGATAGCGGTCCCAGCCGCGACCGGGAGCGACGCGTGCCGCTTCAGCCGGCGCGGTGCGGCCGGAGACGACCGGCAAGGCCAGACCCGCGGCGGTGAGTCCGCTCAGCTTGAGAAAGACGCGGCGGGTGAATTCCATTGGGCCTCGAACCCCGAAAGAAAACGCGCAGTGATCTATGCTTTACCCACCTCGCGGTTAAAGTCGTCGATCAGCCGGTCAAACTCCGCTACCTCCTGCTCGAACAGCGCGCGCCAATAGTCCGGGTCCCACTGCGCGTTCAGCTCGGCGGAGGTTTTGCCCTGCTGCTCGACCCACGTGTAATACTTCAAGTTGTGGAGGGCCTTGCGCTCGGTGTAGGTCAGCTCCTTGAAGCTGTCCGCGCGCTGGTGAGCCAGGGGCCCGGCGAAATCCGCTACGGCATCGTGCGGTTGATACGCGCCGCGCTCGGCTCGCAACTCCGCGAGGCGCGAGCCGTACAGCTCCATGGAGTCGGTGAACACCGTGAAGATGACGTGCCGGTCGTCCAATTCGAAGTATTTGGCCGTCTTTATGGCCGCGAGCAGGTTGCATACGCTCGAAATGCCCAGGTTCGGAAGCTGCAGCACCTGCTCGCGCGGGACGCCGAGCGTGGCCAGGAAAGCCTGACCGGCGTCTTCGTTGAAGAGGCGCAGCACGCGCAGGCAGGCCTCATCATCAATCGCGGCCACCGCATCCGTGTTCCGAACGTTGTGAACCCACGGGACGTGCTTGTCGCCAATGCCCTCGATGCGATGGTCGCCGAAGCCGTTCATGAGCAAGGTCGGACACTGCACCGCCTCGGCGGCCACGATCTTGAGCTCCGGATGCCGCGCCTTGAGGTAATCGCCGGCGGCAATGGTGCCCGCCGAGCCGGTAGCCGAAATGAACGCGGCGGCGCGCAGGCGCTTATCGCCGAGGGCCTGGAAGACCTCGTCCACCGCTGGGCCGGTGACGTTGTAGTGGAACAGCGGGTTTCCGAACTCCTCGAACTGGTTGAATATGAAGTTCGCCGGGTCACGCTTCAGCTCCCAGCATTTATCGTATATCTCCTTCACGTTCGACTCACAGCCAGGAGTGGCAATGATTTCGGCCCCGATCTGCTTCAACCATTGGAACCGCTCACGAGACATGCCCTCGGGGAGGATGGCGATTGCCGTGCACCCCAGGACGGCACAATCGAAGGCTCCCCCGCGGCAATAATTGCCGGTGGAAGGCCAGGCGGCCTTATGCCTGGCCGGATCGAACTCGCCACTCGCGAGCCTCGGCACCAGGCAGCCGAAGGCGGCCCCTACCTTGTGCGCTCCCGT
>DATKNZ010000294.1:0-13186 GCA_035541055.1 Candidatus Acidiferrum sp.
GAACGCCTCCTCCGCATTTGCCAACCACCGCGCCTCCCGCTTATAATAGCGACCCATAGTATTTGATGAAGCAGTGTTCCGAATCGGTGCGGCGCCGCCGCCAATGGCTCCTCCTGCCGTGCCTTCTCCTTGTCGTGATCGTCGTCTCCGGCTGTCATACCTTTGCGTTTTACGGGCAGGCGATCAAAGGGCAGTACCAGATCGTCGCCAGCGAACGGCAGATCAAGAAGCTGATCGCCGATCCGCAAACGCCCGCGCAGCTCAAATCCAGGCTGCAGCTCATTGAGGAGCTGCGCGCTTTCGCCGCGAAGGACCTCAAGCTGCCCGTGGACGGCCATTACGAGAAGTATGCCGACCTCCGTCGGCGCTACGTGGTGTGGAACGTCCAGGCCGCGCCGGAATTCTCCCTGCAGCCCAAGACGTGGTGGTATCCCTTCGTCGGCAGCGTCGAGTATCGCGGCTACTTCTCCGAGGGCGGCGCGCAGGACTACGCCGCGGGCATGAGGAAGAAGAGCTACGACGTTTACGTGGATGGCGTCGAGGCCTACTCCACGCTGGGCTGGTTCCGGGACCCGGTGCTCAACACGTTCATCTCGAACGCCCCGCCGGACCTGGCCGAGACCCTCTTCCACGAGTTGGGCCATCAGCGCTTGTTTGCTCCCGGGGATACGGACTTCAACGAGGCCTTCGCTACGAGTGTGGGCCAGGAAGGGGCCCGGCGCTGGCTGCGCGCCAAGGGCGACCAGGCCGCGTACGACCGTTACCAGGCCGAACTGCGGCGCTCCCAGCAGTTCGTGGGGCTGGTCCAAAGCGCCCGTAAAAGGCTCGCAGGCATTTACGGCGATGAACGGACGGATACCGGCCAGCTCAAGGCCAGTCGCAAGCCCCCGTCAGTCCCACCCGAGGAACTGCGCCGCCGCAAGCAGCAAGTCTTCGAGGAGATGCGCGCGGATTACGCGCAACTGAAGGCCCAGTGGGGCGGCAACCGGGATTACGAAGGCTGGTTCGCGCGCGCCATCAACAACGCGCAACTCAACTCCGTCGCCGCCTACTTCGACCTCGTGCCCTGCTTTGAACAGCTCCTCGCCCAGAACGGCGGTGACTTGGAGAAGTTCTACCAGGCCTGCAGCCGGCTGGCGAAGGAGCCGCAGGACGAGAGGCATCGCCGCCTCCTGGCCCTGCGCCCGGGGGCGCTGGCCGCTGCCGGCTCGGGCGCCGAGGCCAGCGAGTAGCCGGGACATTTCACGCTGGTAAGGACGCCCCGCCGAGGCGTCCGCCGTCGCCACGTACCGGACGCCTCGGCGAGGCGTCCCTACCCTGCAGCTTGTTGCCGCCTCGAACCCGCCATCAATCCTCGCGGCCGGCCTCGTGCACGCGAATGAAGCGCTGGAAGACCAGGAATCCCATCGGCGCGATCATTGTGCTCAGGCCGATGATGAGCCAAAGCGTCTGCGAGTGGCGCACTCCCGTGGCCGGGCAAAACCGGGCGAGCAGCACGCCTGAGAGCGGCCCCACAGGCAGCTTGGCCAGGAAGAACGGCAGGTAGGACATCGCCATGTAGGAGGCCTCTTGTCCCTTGGGTGCGATGGCCGCGGTGTATTCGTATAGGCGCGGCGAGTAGAAGGCTTCGCCGACGGAGAGGAACAGGACGAACAGGAACACCATCACGTAGTAGGGGTTAACCGTGCCCGTCAGCCCGAGCCAGACATGGCCGATCAGGTTGCCCGGCAGCCCGTCGGCAACAGGCCGAAACCACTGCGGCGGCACGGTCATGATGAAGACCGAGCTCGCCGCGATGAAGCTGCCGACGATCACCATGCGGTACGCCGAAATACGCTGCGTCAGCACGCCCACCAACGGAGCCAGCACCACGATCAGGATATTGTTCAACCCGTAAAGATGGCCGACCGGCGCCCCTTCCCCCAATTCACGGATGCCCCAGGTCGGGTAGGTGTAATCCATGTGAACGAAGATCATCTTGATGAACGCCGCCAGCGACAGGAAGGCCAGGAATTTGTAGAACCCGGCCTGCTTCCAAAGGCCGGCGAAGATGCGGCAGGTCTCGACCGCCGTGTCGCGGATGGTCAGCCCCAGCGCTTGCAGGGCGTTCGTGCCCGGATATTTGGGCTTGGCCGGCGTGATGATGACGCCCTGGTCGGTGGCCTCGACGCCTTCACGGAGCCAGAAGTAGATCAGCACAAAGGTCGGCACCGACAGCGCCAGGCTGCTGAGGATAACCGTCCGGTAGGTGCTCAGGGTGATGGCGAGCCCGGGCACGGTGAACTGGCCGTGTTCGCCCAGCCGGGCGCGCAACCCATCGAAGATGAGCACGCCGATGAGAAATCCGCCGTTCATGATGGCGTACATGATCGAGAAGGCGACCGACCGTTGGGCGGTGGTGGTGTAGCGCCGCAGAGCGGCAACCGTCACCGGCGCGCCCATGCCTTCGCCCAGCGCCAGCAGCGGCAGGCCGATGCCGAGGACGACCCATTTGATGGTCGTGAAGGTCAGGAAGACCCGGGAGATGATGCAGAGCCCGAACGCCAGCAGCAGGGTCTTGCGCAGCCCAAGCGCGTCCGTCAACGACCCGACCAGCACGATGCAGAGCGAGAGCCCGGCCGACCAGAGCAGCACCACGAAGCTGGCCTGCATGTCCTGGTACCCGAGGTCGGACGAGAGCCAGAGGCGCAGGGTGAAGTTGACCATCCGGTAGGCCAGGTTGCTGAGCAGCACCATGGCAAAGATGATCCACAGCTCGCGCACCGCGCCCAGGAGCACGGTGAATTTGCCGATGAAGCTGCGGGGAACGGCGCTGCTGGGGACGGCCTCAGCCATGCGCGGGATGCGTGCGGCAGTCGGCCGGAACGGTCGTCATGGGCGGCGACTATAGGCATTCGGGCTGTTCGGGGCAAAGGGATTTAAGGCTTGGGATGCTCGCGCGTTTGCAGTATGCCGGGCGGCGGCATGGGAATCTTGACGGCTCGAATCGGCTGCGCTCTGAGCGCCTTGACCGCCCTGGCGCTGGCACGGCCGGCAATCCCCGCGCCGGGGGAGAGCTTGTCGCCCCAACCTGGCCCGCCCGCCGCCTTGGGTTTCGGGTTTAGCTCGCGCCTCTGGCAAAGTGACGAGGGCCTGCCCAACAACTGGGTTCGGGCCATTGCCCAGACCCCCGATGGTTACCTGTGGGTGGGCACCTGCGACGGGCTCGCCCGGTTTGACGGCCTGCATTTCACGACCTACAAACCCCGGAACGCCCCCGAGCTGCCCAGCGCCAACATCACCGCCCTGAGCGTGGACCCCGAGGGGGCGCTCTGGATCGGCACCTACGGCGGCGGATTGCTCCGCTTGCGTGATGGCGTCTTTGCGCACTTCGGCCCGACCAACGGCCTGCCAGCGGATGAGCTGACGGCGATATGCCCCAGCCGCGACGGCTCGCTCTGGATCGGCAGCACCGAGGGCTTGATTAGATTCGAGCACGGTCGCTTCAGCTCTTGCCGACGCAAGGACGGCTTGCTCTCCGAGGTAGTCCGGGCGGTGTGTGAAGACCGCTCGGGCGCTGTCTGGGTTGCCACCGCCGAGGGCTTGAACTGCCTGCGGAACGGCGTCTTGCAGGCCTACACCCGCACCAACGGCCTGCCGGATAATTCCCTGCGCGGCCTTTGGCTGGATGCCAACGGGCGGCTCTGGATCGGCTCGGACACGGGTGTGAGCTGGTACGAGGCAGGCAAGTTCACCACATGCACCAACGCCGGCACGGGCCTGGCCGGCGGCTTCGTCCAGGCCTTCTGCCGCGACCGCCGGGGCAATCTCTGGGTGGGCGCCTACAGCGGCGTCTATCTCTATCGGAACGGCAGCTTCCTCCCGCAACTCGACGGTGAAGGCGTGCCGTTCGATATGGCCAATGCCCTGCTCGAAGATGCCGAGGGCGACCTATGGGTAGCCTCGCGCGAAGGCTTGATCCGGCTCACGCCCCGGCGATTTCTCACTTACTCACGCCGCCAGGGCCTGGGCCACGACAATGTCATGTCGGTGCTTGAAGACCGTTCCACCAACGTCTGGGTTGGCACCTGGGGCGGCGGCCTCAACGAACTGCCCGCAGGCGGCCCGGGCGCCGGCTTCAAGACCTACACCACCCACACCGGCTTCCCGCACGACCTGGTGCTCAGCCTCCGGGAGACCCGCGATGGCAGTCTCTGGGCCGGGGCCGATTACGACGGTGGGCTCGTCCAGCTCAAGCAGGGCCAGCTCACGCACTACACATGGCGCGACGGCTTGATCAACGCCGCCGTTCGCGTCATCCACGAGGACCGCGCCGGCGACCTGTGGGTGGGCACCAGCAAGGGGCTGAGCTGTCTGCGCGATGGCCGGTTCATCCACCAGCCGCCGCAGGAGCACTTCATCAACCGGATCGTCCGCGCGATCTGCGAAGGTCACGACGGCCGCCTTTGGTTCGGCACCGAGAATGGCTTGAGCTGCTGGCACGACGGCCAGTTCACCAACTACACCACCCGCGAGGGGCTGTCTGCCAACGCCGTCCTCGCCCTCTACGAAGATCCCGTGCATGACCTCTGGATCGGCACCGTCGGCGGCGGCTTGAACCGCTGGCACCAGGGCCGCTTCACTGCCTACACCACCCGCCAGGGATTGTTCAGCGACGACGTGCTGGCCTTCCTCGAGGACGACTACGGCTGTTTCTGGCTGAGCTGCATCGAGGGCCTCTCCCGCGTGCGCAAGGCTGACCTTATCGCGCTTGACCGCAGCCCGGGCGGCACCGTGCGCGCGGTGTCGTATGGCCGGCCTGACGGGTTGAGCGGCGCCCAGTTTAATGGCGTGGCCTGCCCGGCTGCCTGGAAGGGGCAGGACGGGCGTCTGTGGTTTAGCACGACAAAGGGGCTGGTCTGCGTGGACGCGGCCATTCCCGTTAACGAACGGGTGCCTCCCTTGGCCATCGAGCAGGTCGTCGTGAATAAACACCCCTTCCGCCTCCAGCCTCACTCCCCGCGCTTCGATTCGCCTCCCCTGGTCCTAAGGTGCGACCGCGGTGACCTCGAATTCCATTTCACGGCCCTGAGCTACCCCGTGCCCGAGAAGAACCGGTTCCAGTACATGCTCGATGGCGTGGATACGGAATGGACCGACGCCGGCGCGCGCCGCACCGCCGACTACCATGGGCTCGCGCCGGGCAATTACCGCTTCCTGGTCAAGGCGTGCAACAACGACGGTGGCTGGAACGAAACGCCGGCATCCGTTGCCCTGGTCCTGCTCCCGCGCTTTTGGCAGACTCTCTGGTTCCGCACTCTGGCGGGCCTGGCCCTGGCTGGCGCCCTCGCCGCTACGGTGCGCCATGTTTCGGTCAGGAAGCTGCGGCGCGAACTGGCGGCGCTGGAACGCGAGCGCGCCATCGAGAGGGAGCGCGCCCGCATTGCCAAAGACATCCATGACGACCTGGGCTCGCGCCTGACCCAGATCACCTTGCTCAGCCACATGGCCCAGAAGGGACCCACGCACGAACTCGCGGCCAGCGCGCGCAAAGTTTCCGCCACTGCCGAGGCCATGGCGCAGTCCCTGGATGAGATCGTCTGGGCCGTCAACCCGGAGCACGACACGCTTGAGGGCCTGGTCGAATATCTTTCCCAAACGGCCGACGATTTCCTGGAGAACACCTCCATTCACTTGCGGCTGACGCTCCCGGAGGAACTGCCCCGGCGCACCGTTGCCGCTGAGACCCGGCATCAGCTCTTCCTGGCGTTCAAGGAGGCGATGAACAATGTGGTCAGGCACGCCTCCGCCACCGCCCTCCAGATTGAGCTGAGCCTTATGCCGGGCCGGTTCGAAATCGTTATTGCGGACAACGGCGTGGGCTTCGACGTCCAGGCGGCGCGAGCCGGCGGCAACGGCCTGCGCAACATGCGCAGACGCCTGGAAGCCATCGGCGGCGAGTTCGAGATCGCCAGCCAGCCCAGCCAGGGCACCCGCATCCGGATGAGCATCGCGCTTTGAGCCTGTTGTGACCGGAGGCGCATAAGGGCGCAGGCTTCGCCCTGCAGAGCAGCCAGTGCCGTGTCAGGTGTTGCCTGTTGTGTGCTCCGTGTCCACGCAACAGGCAACACGCAACACGCTCGGGGCATGCTGCAGGCTAAACCCTTGGCTCCAATCCCCTGGGCACTTTGTAATTGCCCGCAGACACGTGTTACCTTAGCTGTGAGGTAACGTGGAAGAGGCCATTTATGATTAAAGGTTTAATTATCATTGTGCTCGTCGCGGTGGTCGTGCCCGTCTTCTTCATCCTGATGTGGCTGATCAGCGCATACAACCGACTGGTTGCCCTGCGCAACCGCTACAAGAATGCCTTCGCGCAAATTGACGTGCAGCTTAAGCGCCGCTACGACCTGATCCCCAATCTCGTCGAGACGGCCAAGGGCTACATCAAGCACGAGCGCGGCACGCTGGAGGCCGTCATCGCCGCCCGCAACGCCGCCTCCGCCGCCAACGTCCGCGCCGCCCAAAACCCCGGCGAGGCCGCCGCCATGAAGGAGTTGTCCGGAGCTGAGACCGCCCTGACCGGCACGCTCGGACGCCTCTTCGCGCTCTCGGAGGCCTACCCGGACCTCAAGGCGAATACGACCATGATGCGGCTCATGGAGGAGCTGACCTCGACGGAGAACAAGGTGGCATTTGCCCGGCAGGCCTACAACGATGCCGTCATGGGCTACAACACCACGCGGGAGAGCTTCCCTACCAACATGGTCGCCGGCCCGTTCAACTTCGGCCCCGCCGAGCTGTTCGTGGTCGAGAAGCCCGAAGAGAAGGAGGCGCCCAAAGTCTCCTTCTAAGCCCGGGCGATGGACTTCTTCGAGCGACAGGCCCAGGCGCACCGCCACACCAAGCTGTTGGTCGTCTATTTCGCCTGCGGCGTGACGCTGCTCATCCTGGCGGTTTATGCGGCGGTGCTGGTGCTCTTCACCGGCGTCAGCGCGAGCCACTCGCGCCGCTCTGCCGAAGCGCCCGCGATCGCCCTGTGGCAGCCGCAGTTATTCTTCGGCGTCGCGGTCGGCACGCTGGCGGTGATTGCGATAGGTAGCGGCTTCAAGACCCTCGAGCTGGCCCAGGGCGGCCGGGCGGTGGCCACGTCGCTGGGCGGCAGGCTGGTGGACCCCAACACCGACGACCCCGACGAGCGGAAGCTGCTCAACGTCGTCGAGGAAATGGCCATCGCCGCGGGGCTGCCCGTCCCGCAGGTGTATATCCTGCCTGAGGAGAAAGGCATCAATGCCTTTGCCGCCGGGCATTCGCCTAGCGACGCGGTCGTTACCGTCACGGAGGGCAGCGTCCGCCTGCTCACACGGGACGAGTTGCAAGGCGTCATCGGCCACGAGTTCAGCCACATCCTCAACGGGGACATGCGGCTGAATCTACGGCTCATGGGCATCATCTTCGGCATTGTCTGCCTGGCGGTCATCGGGCGCGTGCTGCTCTACGCCCGCAGCGGCCGCAGCCGGGACAAGAACGCGCTGCCGTTGCTCGGGCTGGCCCTGATCGTGATCGGCTGGGTGGGCGTGCTGTTCGGGCGCCTCATCCAGGCCGCCGTCAGCCGCCAGCGTGAGTTCCTGGCCGATGCCTCCTCCGTGCAGTTCACGCGCAACCCCGCCGGCCTGGCGGGAGCACTGAAGAAGATCGGCGGGCTGAGTTACGGTTCCAGGCTCGAGACGGCCCACGCCGAGGAGGCAAGCCACATGTTCTTTGGCAACGGCATGGGCGAGTCCTTCTTTCACCTCATGGATACCCACCCTCCCCTGGCGGAGCGCATTCGGGCGATTGACCCGAGCTTCGACGGCAGCTTCCCTGCGGTGGACGAGACTGCGGTCGAGGAGCAGCCGCCAGCGGTCTCAGCCGGCGCACGGCCGATGCCCTTCCCGCCGCTGCTGCCGGGGATGGGGCGCGGGCAGGCCGGTGCGGCAGGGGTCGCGGCGCCCTTCATCGCCGCCCAGGCGCTCACCCCCCACACGGGCAATCCCACGACCGCCCACCTGGAATACGCGGCGCAGTTGCGCGGCGCGATCCCCGCCCCCCTGCAGGCCGCCGCCCACGAAAGCCTCGGCGCCTGCACCCTGGTCTATGCGCTGCTGCTGAGCGACGACGACGACGTGCGCGCCCGGCAATTGGACGGGCTGGCCCAGGCGACCTCGCCCGCCGTTTGCCAGGAAACGATGCGCATCTGGCCCCAGGTGGAGGTCATTGCCGCCCAGGCCAAGCTGCCGCTGGTGGACCTTGCCCTGCCGGGCCTGCGGCACCTCTCGGCAGCGCAGTTCCAGCAATTCCGCGCCGCCGTGCAGAAGCTGGTGGAGGCCGACGGCGAGATTAACCTGTTCGAGTATGTGCTCCAGAAGATCGTCCTGCGGCATCTCGAACCCTCTTTCCTGCCGGCCCGCAAGCCGATCATCCAGTACTACTCCCTGAAGCCGCTGATGCCCGATTGCGCCGTGTTACTCTCCGCCCTGGCCTACGTGGGTTCTGAAGAGCTGGAGAAAGTGCAGTTCGCCTTCCGGCGGGGCGCGCAAGCCTTGGGTCCCGAACTGCAGCCCGCTTTGACCCTGGTTCCCCAGGATGCTTGCGACCTGGAGCAAGTGGATGCCGCGCTGAACCGCCTCTCGCTGGCTGTGCCGCAGATCAAGAAGAACGCCCTCGATGCCTGCGTGCAAACCGTCGCCGCCGACGGGGTGATAGAGGAGTCGGAGGCCGAGCTGCTGCGCGCCATTGCGGACACGCTGGATTGCCCGATGCCGCCGTTCATGGCTGGCCCGCAATAACACACGGGCGGCCCAGGAGCTTATTTCCCGATGCTTACGAGAACGCTCCTTTGCGCCTGCCTCACCGCCCTGGTCGCCGCGGTTCGGGCCGACGCGGACACCAACTCAGTCCAACTGCCTGTGAAAGCGGAGTTCCATCTATACCTGCTGATGGGCCAATCGAACATGGCCGGGCGCGGCAAGATCGAGCCCGAGGACCGAACGCCGCATCCCCGGGTGGTCGTGTTCACCGCTAACGGGCAGTGGGAGCCTGCGATCGAGCCCGTCACACACGACAAGCCAGCTATGCTCGGGGCGGGTCCCGGCTTGGCGTTCGGCAAAGCCATGGCCCGAAAAGAACCCCGTGTGTCAATTGGCTTGGTGCCCTGCGCACTTGGGGGCACCCCGCTAAGGCGCTGGGAACCTGGCGCGGACTTGTACTCGAACGCTGTCCAACGGGCCGAACTTGCCATGCGGGATGGAACCCTGAAAGGCATCCTGTGGCATCAGGGGGAAAGCGATTCCGTTACCTCGACCAATGCCCGGACATACGGTGAACGGCTGGCGCACATGGTCGCCGAGTTCAGGCGTGATCTGGGGTGCCCGAACCTGCCCTTCGTGGCAGGGCAGATCGGGCGGTTCCTGTACGAGCGCGGACCGGAGCACGCACCGTATGCGAGGATTGTGAACGACGCCGTCGCCAGGCTGCCGAAAGACCTTCCTGCCGCCGCCTACGTGTCCTCCAAAGGCCTCAAGGACAAAGGCGACATGCTCCACTTTAATTCCGCCTCGCAGCGGGAATTGGGCCGGCGCTACGCCAAAGCCATGCTCAAACTACAGGCGTTGGCCAATCGGAAGGCGAAGGCCGAAAGCATGAGAGCACAATGAGACGCCGAGCGGGGGCTTCGTAGCAGTAGTCGCGATCTGCCATTAATCAGGCTTCAGTGGCGCGAAATCCAGCTCAGTGCGGGCCAGCACGTTGAAGTAGTTGGTGAGGATGTTCAGCGCGATATGGGCCACGATCTCCGCGACCTGGGCGTCGGTGAAGCGCGCGCCCTTCAGGGTTTGGAAGTCTGCATCGCTCACATCGCCCCGCTGCAGGGTGACTGCCTGCGCGAACCTTAGCATGGCGTCTTCCTGCGGGTCGGCGGCTGCGGCCTTACGGGCGAGGCGGATGTCCTGCGCGCTGAGCCCGGCTTTCCTGGCCAGGGCGCCGTGCGCGGCCAGGCAATACTTCGAGCCATTGATCTCGGCTACAGCGAGAGCCAGCATCTCCCGCTGGCGTGGCGTCAACAGGCCGCCTGCGAGCGCGCTTTGGCAGGCAAAGTAGGCCTTCGTTGCCGCCGCCGAATTCGCCAGCAGGTGTAGGAAGGCGCAGTCAGGGAGGGCCGGGCCCTGGGCGGGAGGTTGGCCATCCGGCGGCCTGGGCACCGAAGCAATAGACGCGAGTCGTGCCATACCTGGGTCCTGTCTTCTCTGCTGACGCAGACGTGTATTCCACTGCACCATACTCCGTGCCAATCCCCCGACTGCGCCCAAACCCCTTGCAGCGCGGCGGAAGACGGGGGTTCACGGCATGGCAGGCCAGGTGCGACCCTTCGCAACTGGCGAAACCTCGTAACGGAATCGCTCCTGCTCAGTCCTCCCGGTAGGCCTTGCCTGCGCGGAAGCTCCCGGCCATCGCCGCCAGCCGCCGGCTGAATTCGTCGGCGCCCCCGGCGGTACGCTGCTGTGCCTGCTCCAGCAGAGCCGTCGCTTCACTGGTCTGTCCTAATTCGGCGTAAGCCGCGGCGAGTGTAGCCAGCGTGGTGGCATTGGCGTAGTGCGTTAGCTCGCACGCGCGCGTCGCCAGGTCCAAAGCTCCCTTCCCGTCGCGGTAGCGCGCGTCAGGGCAGGTGGCCAGCAGCCACGCCAGGTTGTTGAGCGCCGCCGTAAAGTCCGGCCTCAGCTCGATGGCGCGCCGGTAGCTGAGGATGGCCTCCGCGGGCTGGCCGAGCTTCTGGCACACCAGCCCACGGTTATTGAGGGCATCCGTGTGCCCCGGATCAATCCGCAGGACTTCCGCGAACTGCTCGTGCGCCTCGGCGTACCGGCCCTGGAGGTAAAACACGTTGCCCAGGTTGTTGCGCGGCTTTGTATCGCGCGGGCTCAGCCGCACCGCCTCTTCCAGGTTCCTGATCGCCGAGGCGTAATCCTTCTTCTCAGCATAGAATAGGCCCAGGTTGCTGTAGGCGGGGTCGTAGTCCGGTTGGATGCGCACGGCCTCCTGGCATTCGCGAATGGCTTCGTCCAGCTTGCCTTGCCGAAACAGCGCGTGACCCAGACCGCTGTGGTCCACGTAGTTGTTGCTGTTCACGGCAAGGCCATGCCGGTACAAGGTCTCGCTGTCGCGCCAATAGGCCGCTTGCCGGTTGGACGCCACGACGCACAGCACCAGCACGCAAAACGCCGCGATACCAAGCCCTGGCCCGAGCATCGCGCGTTGGTAGGGACGACTCGCCGAGGCGTCCGCTGGCCTTTGAACACGGACGCCTCGGCGAGGCGTCCCTACCCAGCCGGAGCCGAGCCGCGGCGCGCCAACCAGCTCTGCCACACCCCAACTCAGCGCGATGAACAATCCCACGGAAGGAAAATAGGTGTAGCGGTCAGCCAGTGCCTGCGGCCCGAGGCGCAACAGGCCGCTGACCGGCACCAGGCAGCCCAGAAACCAGAACCAGCCCACTGCCAGGTAAGGCCGGCGCTTCAGCAAAACCAACGCCCACCCGGAGACCAGCACCAGGCCGGCGCCTCCCCCGAGCACCAGCAACCCCGGCACGTGGTGTGGGCGGGGATAGGGCAAGACCAGGTCCACCGGCCAGGCCAGCTTCCCGAGGTGGCCCGCGTAGCCATAGACCGTATAGGCCATGCGCTCCCGGATTCCAGAACTGGCAGTCTCCGTGATCGCCCCCGCGTGCCGGAGCAGAAGGAAACCCGCCGCCGCACAGGCAACACCCAGCGCGAAAAACGGCGCCTTTTCGAGCGTGCAAAATGCTGCCTGCCGCGGGCTGAAGCCGAATCTGTGCAGCAGACTCTTAACGCAAAGACGCAAAGGAGCAAAGGCGCAAAGGTTCTGGACGCCTGAATCCATGGCCGCGGCCGTCACGGTGTCGTTGGCGATACCGGCGCCGGACGAGGGAGTCTGCTCCGCTTTGCGTCTTCGCTCCTTTGCGCCTTTGCGTTGGATTCCGACTGCACCAGAGGTGTCCATTCCGCCGGCTGCGCCCTGCATCCGCCCCAGGGGCCAGTAATCCAGCAGGAGCAGCGCAAAAGGCAGCGTCACCAGCATGGCCTTGCTCATGATGGCCAGGGCGAAGAAGAGCAGGGAGAGGACGTAGAACACGAAGGGGTGGAACGTGGAACGTGTTGCGCGTTGCGTGTTGCGTGTTGCGTGTTGAGTGGACTCCTCGCGCGGACCTTCCGCTTTGCGCTGCGCGATTCTTCCCTCCACGTACCAGGCATACGCCCAAAGCGAGAGCATTCCGAAGAAGACGCTCAAAACGTCCTTCCGCTCGGCAATCCAGGCCACGGATTCCACGCGCAGCGGGTGCACGGCGAACAGGGCCGCCACAAACGCGCTGCGCCACACCGCCCCGGTCATGCGCTGCAGCCACACGAACAGGAGCAGGACGCTTCCCGTGTGCAGCACCAGGCTGGTCAGGTGATGCCGGCCCGGCTCGAGTCCAAACAACTGCACGTCCAGCATGTGCGACAGCCAGGTCAGGGGATGCCAGTTGCCGAAATACCCGGTGCTGAACGCCCATTTGATGCTCGGCCAGTTCAGCCCCGCCAGCACCCGCCCATTCTCGCTAACGTAGGACGGATCATCGAAATTGATGAAGCCATTGCTCAATACGGGCCAAAGCGCCGCCGAAGTGAGCAAGGCCAGAGCCAGGCAGATCAGGAAGGTCCGGCGCGTCGCGTAGTTCACGGCTGCCGTCGCACCATGATATCGCACTGCTCGATGGACTCCACAGTGACATGGTTGTCCTCGATGTAGCGCACGATGCGGTTGCTGGAGATGTCCCGGCCATGCGTCCAGAAACCCACACCCGGGTTCCACCGCACGACGCAGAGGTCCGGAGTGCGTGCCAGTTCCTCGACGACCTTCGCTTGCTCCTCTTCCCCTAAGAGCGTCATCCAGTTACCCGGCAAACGGGCCGTCGGCGGCTCTTGCTCGCCCCAGAAATACAGGCTGCCAATGCCTGGCATCGTGTAGAACGACCGCCCATGCGCGCGCGCCGAGGCCAACACTTGCCGGTAAAAGCCGCTTTGCTCCGGCGGCATCCGGAGCAGGCTGCTCCCGGGCAGCCCGGAAGGGGCGAGGCGATGGTAGGCCCGCGATGCCCGGTTGGCCTGCACCA
>DATKNZ010000295.1:0-10618 GCA_035541055.1 Candidatus Acidiferrum sp.
GCCCTATCTTGGCGCGGCGATGGCGGTAATCCTGGCCCTGGCCTTTATCTGGCCGTGGTACATGCTGCTGAGCGCGACCGGCCGGCGCCTGTTCGCCCGAGCCTGAGAGAGGTAGGGACGCCTCGCCGAGGCGTCCTTACATCCTTTCTTAGTCGTAAGCCACTCACCCGCAACACTTTGCAATGCCACGCCCCCTCCATGCCTGTCTGGCGCTCTTCCCCGGCCGCCCCGGTATGCCCCGCCCCTGTCTCCGGTGAGTGCCCGGTGTATCTCCCATGGGGCCCGGACCACATGGGAGATACACCGGCACATCACCGGACACTCTGCGTCACCTCGCCCGTAACCCCGCCGGGTAGGAGGTTTTGCTTTACCTGGCTCTACCGGATTCGCCATAATGTGCACGTATGGGTCGCGGGGAAGGCATAAGAAACGTGCGGGTTTGCGCTAATTGCCAGGCCGAGTTGCCGCCTGAGTCATCCCAAGCGCTTTGCCCGCAGTGCCTCGCCGCGCCTACCGTGGTGATCGCTTCTCCGGCCCCGCGTTGTGCGCCTGCCATGTTCAGCCCGCCCCACCCCAGTGTCTTGCAGGGCCTGTTTCCACAGCTTGAGGTCTTCGGATTGGTGGGGACCGGCGGCATGGGAGCCGTCTACCGCGCGCGCCAGCGCGGCCTGGACCGGATGGTCGCGCTGAAGATTCTGCCGCCCCAGTTCTCCGCCGACGCCGCCTTCGCCGAGCGTTTTGCCCGCGAAGCCCGCACCCTGGCCCGGCTGAACCATCCGAACATCGTGGACGTGTATGACATGGGCCAGGCGGGGCAGCTCTATTATTTCCTGATGGAGTTCGTGGACGGGGTGAACCTTCGCCAACTGATGCAGGGGCACCGCCTCCGGCCGGCCGAGGCGCTGGCCATCGTGCCGCAGATTTGCGAGGGGCTGGAGTACGCGCACGAGGAAGGCGTAGTGCACCGCGACATCAAGCCTGAGAACATCCTGCTGGATCAGAAAGGCCGGGTGAAGATCACGGATTTCGGCATCTCCAAGATACTGGGCCGCGCGGCCGCGGGCGTCCAATTGACGCAGCCCAGCCACGTGCTCGGCACCATGCATTACATGGCCCCGGAGCAATTCGAGAATCCGCTGGCGGTGGATGGCCGCGCCGACATCTACTCCCTGGGAGTAGTCTTCTACGAAATGCTGACCGGCGAGCTGCCCATGGGCCGGTTCGCCCTGCCGTCCGAAAAGGGCGCGGCGGATGCCCGCCTCGACAAGCTGGTGCTGCGCACGCTGGAGAAGGACCCGAAGCGGCGCTACCAGAACGCGAGTGAGCTGAGGGTCGAGGTGGAAGGGCTGGCCGGACTGCCCACCCGGCTCACCCCCGAGGTGCGGCGAAAGCTGGGATTCGAGTATCGCTCCAAGACCACGCTATTCGGCTGGCCGCTGGTGCACGTGGCCACGGGAGTGGACCCTGCGACCGGACGCAAACGGACGGCGAAGGGCATTCTGGCGATGGGGAACGCGCCGCGCGGAGTTATCGCCTTTGGCGATGTCGCTGTGGGCGTGATCGCGTGCGGGGTGTTCGGGTATGGGCTCGTCTCGGTCTCGGTCGTAGGCGTAGGGGTACTGGCGGTCGGG
This sequence comes from Candidatus Acidiferrum sp., assembly GCA_035541055.1. GTDB lineage: Bacteria > Verrucomicrobiota > Verrucomicrobiia > Limisphaerales > UBA8199 > JAPLUA01. The sequence continues at coordinate 1,632 of DATKNZ010000295.1, forward strand.
AGCGTGGCGGTGGGCCTGGTGCTGGCGATCGGAGGAGTAGCAGCGGGCCCGGTGGCGCTGGGCGGGGCGGCGTTTGGCTACTACGCCACCGGGGCTTTGGCTTGGGGGATACACGCGCTCAGCCCTGGCGCATTTGATCCGATCGCCGCCAGGTTCTTTAATGCCCGCGCGGTGCAGGTGACCAACTGGGTGATCCGTGCCAGCCTGGTCATGATGCCAATCTTCCTGGCCCTGGGGCTCCTGCCCGGGCTAATGGCGAAGGTATCCGACCGTCGCCGCCGGCGTCGCTTCGATTCCAGCCCGGGAATTCCAGCGCGGACGGAGGCGCCTGCGGTCGCGACAAACGACCGCCCGGGGCCGAGTTGAGGCGTCTATGCCGGTGCCCGATGCCGCATCAACCGGCTCCGCGCCAGGCGGCGCCGGCGGCGCTTTCGCCCCCACCCGCTGGACGCTTGTCCTGCGGGCTCGCGGCGATGCGCCGGAAGCGCGGGCGGCGCTGAGCGAGCTGTGCGCGGCGTATTACGCGCCGGTGCTGGCGTTCATCCGCCGCTCCGGGCATGACGAGGAGGGCGCGCGCGACCTGACGCAGGGTTTCTTCGCCGGGCTGCTGGCCGCGCAAGGCTTTGCGAACGTCGAGCCCGGTGCCGCGCATTTCCGCTCCTACCTGCTCGGCGCCGTGAAGCATTTCCTGGCCGATGAGCGGCGCCGAGCGCACGCCTCGAAGCGCGGCGGCGGCCAGGCCCCCGTGCCCATCGAGGCCGGGATTGGCGACACCACTTCTGAACTGCAAATCCCGGACCCTGCCGGCGCGGCGCCGGACACCTTCTTCGACCGCGAATGGGCTACGACGGTGGTGAATCGCGCGGTGTCGTCGCTGGCTGCCGAAGCGGAGGCGGGCGGCAAGGCGGCGCAGTTTGCGGCGCTCAAGCCCTGGCTGATGGGTGAGGTGCCGTCGCTCTCGCAGGCCGATGCCGCACGCGAGCTCGGGCTGAGCGAGGGCGCGGTGAAGGTGGCGGTGCACCGGCTGCGCAGGCGCTTCCGCGAGCTGGTCAAAGCTGAGATTGCCCAAACGGTCGGCGATCCAGCGCAGGTAGCCGAAGAGCTGCGCTACCTCGTCGAGGTGCTGGCACAACAGCGAGAGTGAGACAGACTGTCGCGCGAACCCGTATCCCTGCAGAAGAAAACCACAGATGGACACAGATGGACACGGATGCACCGCACTAAAGGTCAGCCTGACTGCCGTCGTGCTCAGCTCGATGCCTGCCGAAGCTAGCAGCGCTCCCCAAAACTGCGAGTCCGGCAGTTAGTATCTGTGTTTATCTGTGTCCATCTGTGGTTTGAACAGATTGGTTAGTGCCAGGCGCGCCCCCGGCCGCGAATCGCCTTCACCGCCGTTACCAGGGCCGCTGCTTCCGAGGGCGAGCCGATCGTGATGCGCAGATACTCGCGCACGGGCGCGTGATTGAACCACCGCACCAGCACCTTTCGCGCGCACAGCTCGTGCAGCCACGCCTCGGCGCTCAACCCCGGCGGGCGCACCAGGATGAAGTTCGTCTGGCTGGGGAAAACCTCGAAGCCCAGTTCGGTCAGCTCACGGCTCAGCTTCTCACGCGTAGCAATGATCCGGCGAAAGTTGGCCCGATACCACGCGAGGTCGTCCAGCGTCGCCAGCGCGGCGACCTGTCCCAGGCCGTTGACGTTGTAGCTGTCGCGGATCTTGTCCAGCGCGCCGATCAGCGCCGGGTGGCCGACGGCGTAGCCGACGCGCTGAAAGCAAAGCGAGTAGGCCTTTGAAAACGTGCGCGCGACCAGCACGTGCGGGTAGCGCAGCGCCAGCGATAGCGCGTTCCCGGCGGCGAAGTCCACATAAGCCTCATCCAGCAGCACCAGACCCTTCTGGGCGCGGCAGAGGCCGTCCAGCTCTGACAGGCGAAAGCCGCGTCCGCTTGGCGCGTTAGGAGTGGTGACGAAGCTCAGCGCCGCCTGAAAGTCCCACTGCTTGCCACGCCGCAGTTCAGCCACGCTCGGCAGAGTGAAATCGGGATGTAGCGGAACGGAGTTCGTCCGGGCGCCATGAAGCTCCGCCAGAACCGGGTAGAGCGAATAGCTGGGATGAAAGAACTGAACCGTCGCCGCTGAACCTTCCCGGCGGGGCAACGAGGCTGAGGGTTCAACGAAAGCCCGCACGGCCATTGCCAACAGTTCGTCCGAGCCGTTGCCGATGATGATGTTTTCGGCCTTGCAAGCATGGAGCCTGGCCAGCCGCTCACGCAGGGGCTGCGAGGTCGGATTCGGATACAGGCGCAGCCGGCCATCCACCGCCGCCCTGATGGCGGACAACACCTTCGGCGAAGGTCCGTAAGGGTTCTCGTTGGTATTGAGCTTAACCAGGCCCTTAATCCTGGGCTGTTCCCCGGGCACGTAGGGATGCAGGGCGCGCACCAGCGGACGTATCAATTTATTTGGGTCGGGTACGGACATAAATGGGTCTTGAGTCTCAGGTCTAAAGTCTTGAGTCGTCGCGCGGTGCGGACTCAAGACTTTAGACCCAAGACTCAAGACTGCTTCCGGGCGGTTAACCTTATCTCCGCGGACATGCCGTGCGCGGTTAGGCCTTCGATTTCGGCAAACTTCCGCACGCCCGGCAGGGCGCGCTTCAGCGCCGCGCGACTATACTCCACCACGCTGGTGCGCCGCTGGAACTGGTCCACCGTAAGCCCGGCAAAGGACGCGCCCGCCCCGCCGGTCGGCAGCACGTGACTCGGCCCGGAAACATAGTCGCCCAGAACCGTCGGCGAATAGGGCCCGACAAAGATGGCCCCGGCCGTGCGGATGCGCTCGGAGACCTTCCGTGCGCCGCGCAGGATCACTTCGCAGTGCTCGGGGGCCAGCTCATTGGCCAGGCCGATGGCATCATCGAGCGTTTTAACCAGGATCAGCCAGCCGTTGCGGTCCAGGTTCTCCCGGATGAACTCGCGGCGGGCCAGCTTTGGCAGTTGCCGCGCGACTTCCTTCTCCACGGCCTTCAGCAGCTTGCCGGAGCTCGTCACCAGCCAGACCCGCTCATGGCCGGTGCCGTGCTCCGCCTGCGCCAGCATGTCAGCGGCCACGAACTTCGCGTCCGCCGTATCGTCCGCGACGACCAGCAACTCGCTCGGCCCGGGCAGCAGGTCAATGGCCACGTGGCCCACCACCAGCCGCTTGGCGGCAACGACGTAGGCATTGCCCGGCCCGAAGATCTTCTGCACCCGACGGATCGTGCTGGTGCCGTAAGCCATCGCCGCTATCGCCTGCGCGCCGCCGACGCGGTAAATCTCCGTCGCCCCCGCCGCGCGCGCCGCGAAGAGCAGCGCCGGGTTGATCGTGCCGTCCTTGCCGCAGGGCGTGCACACCACGATCTCCGGGCAGCCCGCGACCTTCGCCAGGGTCATCGTCATCAAGGCCGTCGAGACCAGCGGCGCCGTGCCGCCCGGGATATACACGCCCACGCGTTGGAAGGGATCGAACTTCTCGCCGATGCCCGCGCCGTGCGAGTTCTGCGCGCACCAACTCCGGCGCAGCGACTTCCGCGCGAACATCGCGACGTTCTTCTCCGCCTCGGCTACCGCCGCCCGCAGCGAGGCGTCGGCCTTAAGTGATGCCGTGACCAACTCCGCCCGCGTCACGGCAAGTTGCTCGGCGCGGAGGGTCGCGCCGTCGAACCGGGCGGTCAGCTCCAGCAGCGCGGCGTCGCCTCGTTGGCGTACGTCATCCAGGATGGTGCGAGCGCGCTCCTCCACGCCCGGGTCAAACAGACTGGAAGCGGCGGCCAGGCCCCGCAGCTTGCGCGCGAAGTCGGCCTCCGTGTGGCGGATAACGTTCATGGGCGGCGAAGCTAGAGGAAGGGCAGGACAAAGTCAAAACCCCTGGCCGCAGACCGCGCCGCCGAGCCCCGGCAGCCCTACTTTGCCGGAGCCGGGACGGAGGCAGCGGATGCCGCTGCATTACTGAGCGGCGGGCTCGTGACCACCCGTGGTGCGGCGTTCACAGTACTGATGCGCTGCGCTTTTGCCTTGGGGTTCTCCGAGTTCGTGAACCACCCGATGAGCCCGATAAGGATCACAACTCCCAGGACAGCAAATACCCACTTCCCGGTTCGGTTACCGTTCATGCCAATTAGACAGCGGCACAGGGCATTTCGTGCCATGTTTTTCTGGGGCACAGGTGGCGACAACACGCCGTTCTCGACTCCGCCCCGCCCCTTACCAGGGGCGCAAGACAAACTTCTTCTGGCCAGAATGAAGCAGCATTGTGGGCACAGTTGGAGACGCCAACGGGGTCATTCATACCAGCCCAGGGCACCCGCCCTGGGCTGGTATGAAGCAGGCCTTTGGCCTGAAAGCAAAGCCGCTGGCGGCTCAAACCCATCGGCTAGCACCGAGGTGGCGCGTATATGGCTCCTCATATACAAGAGGCGCCCAATGGGTAAATCCCTCAACCTCCGAAGGATTTTGTCTTGCGCCTCCTTACCAGCCGCGGCGGCTTTGGGACTGGTCATCCATCAATTATGGCGTATAGTAAAGGCTACCGATCCCTGATACGGTGACCTGAACCAAACCACTGCTGAGCCGATAAATCCCGACCGATATGCAACCAAAGACGCACTTCTTCCTTAACTGCTCCTGTGTCCTGCTCGCCGCGGCAGCCATACTGGCGGCGGCCCGCCCCGCCTCCGGCCAAGTCATCGCCTATGACGACGCCGGCAACTACATCGTGAGCGCCAACTGGACGAACGGCGCAGACCAGGGCTTCGGCTTCATCCCCTGGGTCATCATGACCAACGGCCCGGACAGCCATGGAACTTATGTCGTCAGCGGCAACAACCCCGTATTTGTCATCGCCTCCGTCACCAATCTCCTGGGCACCAATTACAATGACGTATGGGGCACCTACGCCAACGGCGCCAATGGGGTCAACGAGACCACCGCCTACCGTGGTTTTGCCAATCCGCTGAGCACGAACACTTTCAAAATCCAGTGGGGCTCGCGCGGAGCCGGGGTCACCACCCTCAACGGCGGCAGCGGCCAGGTGCACGGCTGGTGCGGCTTCACCCTCCGCAACGGCAACGTGACCAATTCCACGGCCGACTTCCAGACCCAGGCCATGCTCTACTTCTTCTTCCAGGACGGGCTCAGCCCATCGACGCTCTATTACTACGACGCGGGCGGCTATGAATCCATCCCCAACACCTCCTTCAGCGACCTGGGCCGGCAAAACATCACCAACGCCGTGCAGGTCGAGGTTACTCCCGGCGCCGACGGCAGCAGCTTTCACCTGGTCGTAAAGGACTGCGTACAGGGGCGGACGCTCTTCACCACCAACAGCACCTTCCTCATGTCCGGCACCGTGGACAGCGCGGCCCTGTTCTGCCATGAGACGACCGGCGACCAGGTCTATAACCGGATGCAAATCACCTCCCCGACCAATGTCGCGCCCTCCTTTGTCAATGTGCAGCCCGCGGACGGGTCCCTCTACCTCGACCCAAACGCCACGAGCTTCGCCTTTGAGGTGGATTCCTTCAACTCCACCGTCGCCAGCAGCCAGGTGACCGTTTACCTGGACGGTGTGGCCCAGTCGGGCATTACGTTCAACACCACCGACCCTACAAACCAGCTTATCGGGAGCCTCACCCCGGCCCTGGCGAGCGACCAGCTTTACTCCTATGTCATCATCGCCCAGGACGCGAACGGCAACCGCGCTACGAACGCCTTTACGTTCAACACTTTCCTGCCCACCGACCTCTACATAGATGCCTACGACTACAACTACAACATCGGACAGTTCATCAACAGTTCGACCCCCGCGAACAGCTACGCCAACCTGCTCGGCACCAATGGCATCGATTACAACATCTCCGACCTTACCGGCGTGAACAACACGGCGGGCTACCGCCCGGGCGACCTGGTCCAGACGATCAGCCTGGCCACCGATTCGACGGGCGACCCGATCGATCACGCAAACCTGCGTGCCAACGGCCACACGGCTTTCAACGTGGGCTTCACGGACATCGGCAACTGGGAAAACTACACGCGGGTCATCCCTACCCCCACGAACTACAGCATTTACGCGCGCGCGGCCAGCGGGGCAGGCGGGCAGTTCGAGATCGAGGAGTTGGTCAATCCCACCGCCACCAGCTCGAACCAGCCTTTGGTCGCCCTCGGACGGGTCAGCGTGCCTAACACCGGTGGCAGCCTGGTCTATAGGGGCGAGCTGATGCCGCTGACGGATGCTTTCGGCAACACCGTCGTGGTGCCGCTGTCGGGGACAAAGACCTTCCGCCAAACAGCCATCTCCAGCCGGGGCTACAATCTCGAGTATTTGCTCGTGGTCGCGGTAACCAACTTCACGAGCACCCTGCGGCCGTATCTATCCGTCGCGTCGCCGGCGCCCGGCAGCACCGGCGTGAGCCTGGCCACGCCGATCACGTTTAGCATTGCCAACCGGCAGACCACCGTGAACACCGGCACGATCAAGCTCTACACCAACTCGGTGGCCGTGAGCACCGGCCTCGTGCTGAGCAACAACGCCGCCGGCAGCACCGGCACTTATACGCCCACGGCAAATTTCGCGCCTAACGCGACGAACACCGTGGCCGTCGTCTTCACTGACAGCGGCGGCATTACCGTGAGTAACTCCTGGAGCTTTGTCACCGCCGGAACCGGCGGCCTCCCCGGCAACGGTGTGTGGTCCGGCGGCGGCGGCTTCGACCTGAACTGGTCCACGGCGGCCAACTGGACGGGCGGGACGCCGGGTCCGGGCTTCAGCGCCACCTTTGCGACCCCCGGCGCCACCACGACGCTGGTCACCAACAATATCGTCTCGACCAATATCACCATCTCGCAGCTCAACTACAGCACCAACAACAACGGTTATCACACCACTTATATTCCCGACGGCGTGACGCTCACCGTTTCCAACAACACGACCGGCGTCAGCGCGGCGTTGCAAGTGGGCTTCGACACCACGTTCAACAAGCCCGTCACGAACACGATCACCGGCGCGAACGGCACGCTGCTGCTGCTGGGGAACCCGCAGGGCAGCGGCCAGGCCAACCAGCTCAACATCCAGGTGCGCCAGAGCGCGAGCCCGCCCGCTCCCGAGCAGACGGTGCTCGATCTGTCGGGCCTGGGCACGCTGGTAGCCACGGTGGGTAAGTTCACGGTAGCGCAGGGCGGCACGGGCACCGGCCAGGGCGACGTTAGTGGCCGCGTCAACCTGGCCCGGACCAACGTCATCACCCTGCTGCGCGCCAACTCGGGCCAATTCGAGGTGGGCGACAGCAGCGGTGCGGCGACCACGCTGGTTGGGAGCACGCTGAACCTGGGCATCACCAACGCCTTCTTCGTGGACACGGCACGATTTGGTAAGCAGAAGGCCACCAACAACCTGGTGCGCTTCAACCCCGCCTTTGCGGCCAACAGCCCGGTTGCTTACTTCCGCGGCACCAACGGCCCCTCCAGCCGGGTCACGACATGGGTCATTGGAGATGCGGATACCGACACCGTCGTGCCCGTCAACTCGCAGGCTCTCATGGACTTCAGCAGCGGGAAACTGGACGCCCTGGTGTCCACGCTCATCCTGGGCCGCAACTCGACTTCCGGCTCGGACACGGGCTCGGCGCAAGGCACGCTGACCACGGCGGCGGGCACGCTGGATGTGTCCAACCTGCAGCTCGGGGTACAGCGCGCTGCCAGCACTGCGCCCGCCTCGGGAACCGTCAACGTCACGGGCTCCGCCATCCTGTCATCCACCAACATCCAGTTGGCTCAGGCCTTCGCCGGGGCAGACCCATCGCTGGTCTCCGGGACCCTCAACGTCACGGGTGGCGGCAGCGTTCGCGGTAACATTGCGGCGGGCGGGGGCGTCAGCACCGTTGCGGTGAACGGCGGCTCGCTCAGCGTCAGCAACGCGGCCGGCAGCGCCACAGCGCCGCTCTCCGCCGTGACGCTTACGGGCGCCTCCCTCCACCTGAACGTGGATGGCAACGCCACGGCCGCGATTATCGCCGCCACAAACGTCACAGCCAGCAGCAGCACCATTACGGTTGATTCGGTAAAGAACGTCGCCGGCCCCACAGTCGTTCACCTGATCAGCTACAGCGGGACCGATCCCTATGCCGGCCTCACGCTCGCCCCGCTGCCCGTCGGTTACAGCGGCCACCTGGTGAACAATGCGGGCAGCGTTGACCTCAGTGTCAACGTTGCCGCCGTGCCTCCGCCGCCTTCGATTCGCAGCATCATCATCAGCGGCGGACAGGTGGTTATCGGCGGCACGAACAACGACGGCGCCGGCGGCACCTTCCGCGTGCTGACCTCGACCAACGTCGCGCAAGCCTTGACGAACTGGAGCCTGCTGACGAACGGCAGCTTCGACGCCAACGGCAACTTCTCCACCACCAACCCCGTCGTGGGCAGCCCGCGCTTCTATCGGTTGCAGGTGCCCTGACCGGTTCCAGTTCACGCTGTGATGTTCCTGCCCGTTCCGGCGGTCCGTTGCGGGCTCGCCTTGTCAGTGGCGTTGGCGCTGGCGCGGTCGGTTGCCGCGCAAGTACTGGCTTACGACGACGCGGGCAATTACCAGAAGTCCGCCAACTGGACCAACGCTTCCAACCAGGGGTTGGGCTTCCTGCCCTGGGCGTTTGCGACCAACGGTTCCGGGTTCCACGGGTGGTACTTGAATAACGGCTACGCGATCCGCTCGATCACCAACGTCGCCGGCACCGCCTACACCAACTGCTCCTGGGGCTTCTATGCCAATGGCACGGGGGGGAACAAGACCGTGGCGTATCGGGCCTTCGCGCCGGCGAACTCCCTCTCGACCACCACCGCCTTCAGACTCCAATGGATGTCCGAGGGCATCGGCAACGCCAACACGAACCTGGCCGGCTTTGTCCTGCGGCACAGCGCCGCCACGAACGGCGTGGACGATTACACCAACGGCGCGCGCTT
>DATKNZ010000296.1:0-5318 GCA_035541055.1 Candidatus Acidiferrum sp.
GACCCGGTGGTCTGGACGGTAAAGATATCAGTGAAGGCGTCGCTGCCGAGGCTGTCCGCTTGCTGAAGCACGTTGGTCCGGCCAGCCCCCATAGTCCAGGTGATGAGCATGCCGTTGGTTTGGGGCGTGATGGAAACAATCCGAAACACGGAGGCGGGGTCGGTGGGGTCAGTGCCCGCCAGGTATTCGGCAGCGTTGCTCATGCCGTCCGCGTCCGGGTCGGCGGTCGGCGCCGCCGCTGGATTGGTAGTGCTGCCGAAGTATTGGACCTGCCAGCTCTGGAACGGAGTGAGGGCAGTCACGAGGCTTGGCTGGTAGTTGGTGCTGACGCCGCCAGGCCCGCTGGCAACGAGCGTGACGTCATAGGTTCCGGCAGCATACGGGTGGGTCAGATTCGTGCTGGTTGTGTTGGTCACGGCCCCGTCGCCAAAAAGCCAAAGGCGATTGGTAATGGTGCCGGTCGAGGCATCGGTAAAGGCCACAGTCAGGGGGGCCGGGCCGGATTGGGGAGAGGCGCTGAACGCGGCGATGGGCGGCGGCGCGGGCGGCGTCAGCGCGTTATACACCGTGGCAAAGCTCTCCGAAATGACGACCTTGCCGATGGATATACCATCCGTCGGCACCGAGGTGGTGCCATACTGGGAGATGACAATCGAGCCTACCGTCGTCGGGGCGGTGCCGGTGCCAATGGGATTGGTGAGATACGCGGTTTGGGAAGCCAGGTCGGCGCCGGTTGGGTTGACGTAAGCGAGGAGGTTCGTATAGCCGACGGGCGCCTCCACGATTACCCGGTATTGGACGCCGAAGCTCAGGGTAGTGGTCCCAAAGGTGTAGGGGTCGCCGGATTGGCCGGTCACGCGGCCTCCCAGCACGAAGTTGGTGAGGCTGGCGTTCCCCGCTTTGGCGGTCAGGCGGAAGTTGGCGAAGCCCGCAGCGTTGTTGCTGGTGTAAAGGGCGGTGAAATAGGAGGCGCTGGTGCTATTCACGGCGCTGGTCACCGCGAGCGTCAGGCCATAAAACACGGTTATATTGGTGGCTGTAAAGTTCTTGTAGGCATCCTGTGTGTCGGTCGTCTGCCCCCCGGGGATGGCGACCCTGCCGGCGCTAACCTGGAGCGGCGCGCTGCTCGACGTGCTGTATTGCATCCAATTGCTTTGGCCGACCAGGTTACCCGCCGCGAAGGTGCTGAAGTCGTCGTAAAACCCGAAGCTGCTGACGAGCAGGCTGGCGGCACGAGTGGTGTTGCCGACGCCGTTGTTGAGGTTGGCAAAATTCACCGTGTCGGAGTAAGTGCCCGTTGCCAGCGTGGTGGCATTTGTGTTGAGCGAGAGCGTGACCGTCGTGCCTTGGCCGGGGGCCAGTGTCCCGCTGGCGGCCGAGAGCGTTAGCCAGGCAGCGGCCTTGCTCACGCTCCAATTGAGGGCGGCACTGCCGGTGTTGGTGATGCCGAAGGTTTGGCTGACGGGGCTGAACGGCCCGCCCACTGGCCCGCCGGCGCTCAGCCCGCCACTCGGGGACACGGAGAGGGCGGGCGCGAGATTGCTGACTGTGAGGCTGGCGGCGAAGGTGGCATTGCCGCTGCCGTTATTGACGTTGGTGAACGCGATCGTGTCCGAGTAGCCGCCGGCTCCCAGGGCATTGGCGTTGGTGTTGATGGAGGCGGTCACGGTGGTGCCCGCGCCCGCGGCGAGAGTGCCGCTCGTGGCGGACAAGCTTAACCAGGCGGAACTGTTGGTTGCCGTCCAGGACAGTGTGCCCGCTCCCCCGTTGGTGAGATAGTAGGTCAAACTGGGCGGGCTAAAGGGTCCACCGATAGGGCCACTCGCGGCGAGGCCCGATGCGGGCGTGACGGCGAGTTGCGGCGCATTTTGGGCCACAATGAGGCTGACCGGGCGAGTGGTGCTGCCCGCGCCATTGCTGGTGTTGGTAAACGACACGGTGTCCGAGTAGCTGCCCGGAGCCAGAGCATTGGCGTTGGTAATGAGGGATACAGTGACATCGGTGCCGGCGCCGGCGTCCAGGCTGCCGTTGGTCGCGGAGAGCGTCAGCCAGTTGGCCGCAAAGCTCGCTGCCCAGCTCAACGTACCGGTGCCGGTGTTCGTCAACGTGTACACCTGGCTTGAGGGGCTGAACGGCCCGCCCTGTGGGCCGGAGCTGGCGAGCCCGCCGGCAGGGGCCACCGCCAGAGCCGGCCCCGAGAGCGTCAGGGCGTAATCGGCCACCACGGGCAGATGATCGCTGGCGTTGGCGAGGTCCTGGTAGAGCTGCGCGGCGCTGATGGGCGCGCCGGATTGCAGATTGGTCAGCGAATTGTTCGTGCCCGAGTTCACGGTCCCCTGGAAAGCGGTGCTGCCGTTATTGCCGAACACGTGGTAGGTGCCCGGTACCAACGCCAGCCCGCCGGGCGTGCCGTAATAGACGTTGGTGGTCATGATCTGGAAGTCATCCCGGTAGCGCAGGTTGGTGGCCGACTCGCTCTTCAGGTTGAGCAGGGAATTGGCCGTCCAGTCCACGTTTGCCGAGCCGGATAGATTCATCGGATCCACGCCCTGGCCCTGGGCGATGCCGTTGGGGGAGGCGGCGGCAAGCATGATCTGGTAGGAGGCTTCCGCGCTGGTGCTGATGTTGTAATCGCCCACGTAGATCACACGGGCATCGGCGGGCACGTTGTTGGTGGCTTCGTTATTGCGGATAATAGTGGCTTCGCCGGTGCGATCGGTCTGGTCGCTGGAAGTCGTGCCGGATTTGTAGTGGCTGACGTAGATGTAGAACTCATTGGCCGGCGAGGGGATCACCCCGGCGGGCGCGAACTCGTAGCGCATCACCTCGCGGTACATGCCGCTGCTGGAACCGAGTTGGCCGGTGCCGCCCGGCGGGTCCACCGGCACCGAGGCCAAGAGCTGCACCGTGGTGGTGTTGTAGATCAAAGCGTTCGGGCCGTTGCCCGATGAAGGGCTGTTGCCGCTCTCGGTCGCCTGATAGGTGCTGTAAGCGTACATGCCCGGCGCGTTGTAGAACGTGTTCAGGGCATTCACAATCGGCGCGATCGTCGTCGTATTGCTCGTAGTCTCTTCCAGGGCCAGGATGTCAATAGGCTGCGCCGGATCGCTGCCCACAATTTCCTCGCCGATGCCCTCCAGCACGCCGCCTTGCTGGACGGTGCCGCCGCTGGAAGGCGTGACCAGCCCGGGCCGTGCCGTGGTGTAGCCGTTGATATCGGCTTCAATGTTGTAGGTGACGATACGGAACGTGAGCGTTTGGGCCGAAGCAGCAGTCGCCAAACCCAAGGCCAGGCCCAGGGTCATCCATGCGCGCAGAAAGGGGGCAGCGGTTGATTTGCTCATCAATAATTCGGGGTGAGGTGGGTGACCTGCTAGAACTGCAGGCCGAGGAGGGGTTCGACAGGGCGCGGGGTGAGCCGGCCCGATCCTTCGACGCTGCTGGAGTAGCATGAAGACGCGGCAAGTGCGTTTGCCGCGCGCTGATCCAGGTGCCTACAGGGGGTCACTATAGGCACGACATTATCAGGGGATCAGGCCGGCTGCAAGCGGGAACAACCCCGTGACGCGGCGTTCGGCCGTCGGGCTCCGGGTTTCGGAATTATCTGTAACCTTGGCCGAATTCTGCTTCTGTAGGCGGTGAGAGTTTGAACGGGCAATGGAAAACAGGCCGACATGCAAAGACTGTGGCGCTCCTCTGACGCCCAACGCGCCCGAAGGGCTGTGCGCCAAATGCCTGCTCAAAGCTGCCATGGGCACCGTGCTTCCCACCGAACCCATTGCCGGGGCAAACGGCACCGAAGCGCTCCCCGACCCGGCAAGGCTGGCCGCCTGCTTCCCTCAGCTCGAAATTCTCGAACTCCTGGGCCAAGGCGGCATGGGCGCCGTCTATAAGGCACGCCAGCCCGGGCTGGACCGCCTGGTCGCCCTCAAGATACTGCCTTCGCAGGCCGCCGCCGATCCGGGGTTTGCCGAGCGCTTCAACCGCGAGGCCCGCGCCCTGGCCAAACTGAGCCACCCCAACATCGTCACCGTCTATGACTTCGGCCAGGCCAGCGGCTTGCACTATCTCATTATGGAGTACGTGGACGGCCCGAACCTGCGGCAGATCGAGCGCACCCATAAGCTCACGACCCGGCAGGCGCTGAATATCATTCCCCAAATCTGCGAAGCCCTTCAGTTCGCGCATGACGAAGGGGTCGTGCACCGCGATATCAAGCCCGAGAACGTGCTCCTGGACAAAAAGGGCCGCGTCAAGATCGCGGACTTTGGGCTGGCCAAGATTCTCGCGCAGGAGCCGCAGAAACTGCAGTTGACCGGCGTGCGAGATGTCATGGGCACCCCGCATTACATGGCGCCGGAGCAGGTCGAGCATCCGCAGGAAGTAGATCATCGGGCGGACATTTATTCGCTGGGCGTCGTATTCTATGAGATGCTCACCGGCGAGCTGCCGCTGGGCAAGTTCGCGCCGCCTTCGCAAAAGGTGCAGGTGGACGTGCGGCTGGACGAGGTCGTGTTGCACACCCTGGAGAAGGAGCCATCGCGCCGATACCAGCACGCCAGCCAGGTCAAAACGGACGTCGAGAGTATTGCTAAGACCGGGCCTGCCAGGCCGGAGTTCAACCCTAACCAGTCTGTGCCTAACCCCGTTCCAGTCTCGACCGCAAGCTGGGGCTGGAAGATCGCGGCCGTCGTCGCCGGGGTCGTCATCCTGGTCCTGGCCGTCTCGCTGGGGCGGCGCGACCGCGCCGAGAGGACCCACGCGTCGCGGCCCGCCACGATCGACGCCCCGGCCGCCGAAGCACCGAGCCCCCGGTCCGCCCCGCCGGTTGTCGTGAGCACCATCCCGGAGTCCGGCGCGACGGACGTGGACCCAGCTTTAGCCGAGGTGCGGGTCACCTTCAGCAAGCCGATGCAGGACGGGAGCTGGTCCTGGTGCCAGGAGAGTGAAGCCACTGCCCTTGGGGGCCAGAGCCAGCCTCGCTTCCTCGAGGATGGCTGCACTTGCGCCGTGCCGGTGCGACTCCAGCCCGGCAAGACTTACGCTGTTTGGCTCAATACCGAGCGCTTCCACAACTTCCAGGACCAGGCAGGTCACCCCGCGCTCCCCTATCTCCTGATCTTTCAAACCCGCAAATGATCCATGAAACAACAACGCATCAATAAAAGTATGCCTATGAAGACAATGCCAGTTCACGTATCCGATTCCATTAAGTTCGCGGCACCCGCGCTTTGCCTGCTGCTGGCCGGCGCCGCTCCCTTCCTCCTCGGCAGCGCGGCGCGGGCGGACGAACCCTCGCTTGAATCGGCCCCGCCCGT
>DATKNZ010000297.1:0-66107 GCA_035541055.1 Candidatus Acidiferrum sp.
TCCACGCGGCTGCAGATTCCGCTGCTTTACGGGATTGACGCGGTGCACGGGCACAACAACGTGAACGGCGCTGTCATCTTCCCCCACAACATCGGGTTGGGCGCCACGCGCGACCCGGCGCTGGTCGAGGAGGCGGCGCACGTCACGGCGCTGGAAGTCGCCGGGACGGGCATCCATTGGACGTTCGCGCCGTGTGTAGCGGTGGCGCAGAACATTTGCTGGGGCCGGACATACGAGAGCTTCAGTGAGGACCCGGCGCTGGTGGCGGACATGGGCGCGGCGGCGGTGCGCGGGTTTCAACGCCCGCTGCCCCAGGGCAACATTGTCATGGCCTGCGCCAAGCATTACCTGGCGGACGGCGGCACGCAGGGCGGGGTTGACCAGGGCGACGCCGTCTGCAGCGAGGACACGCTGCGGGCGGTGCATCTGCCGCCCTACATCGCGACGGTGAACGCGGGGGTGAAGTCGGTCATGGTGTCCTACAGCAGTTGGAACGGCCAGAAGATGAGTGGCAACCGTTACCTGCTGACCGACGTGCTCAAGCGCGAGCTGGGGTTCAGGGGCATCGTCATCAGTGACTGGGCGGCCATTGACCAGATCTCACCGGATTACAAGAGCGACATCGAGAGGTCCATTAACGCCGGGATGGACATGGTCATGATCCCGCGCGGCCCCGGCAAGACGAACAACTACGTCGAGTTCATCAGGGACCTGAAGCAGTTGGTCGCGGAAGGAAAGGTGCCGCTGTCGCGGATTGACGACGCGGTGCGACGTATCCTGCGCGTGAAGTTCGAAGTCGGGCTGTTCGAGCACCCGTATGCCGATCCGGAGTTGGTGAACACGGTCGGCTCCGCCGAGCACCGGGCGGTGGCCCGCCAGTGCGTGCGGGAATCCCTGGTGGTGCTCAAGAACGAGACCCGTGTGTTGCCCCTTTCCAAGCGGCTGAGGCAACTGGCGGTGGTCGGCCAGGCGGCGGATGACCTCGGGATTCAGTGTGGCGGCTGGACAATCACCTGGCAGGGGCATCCCGGCGAGGTGATCACCGGCGGCACGACCCTCCTGGCCGCGATCCGCAAGACCGTAAGCCCCCTGATGAAAGTCACCTTCTCTGCCTCCGGCACCAACATCGCGAAGGCCGACGCGGTGGTGGTCGTGCTCGGCGAGCAGCCCTACGCGGAGGGCAAAGGAGATCGCAAAGACCTGCGCCTGTCCGAAGCCGACCAGGCCCTGGTGCAGCGGGCGAAGCAAACGGGCGCACCGGTCATAACGATCCTGTTCTCTGGCCGTCCGCTCGTCCTGGGTCCGGCCCTGGATGCGAGCAAAGCGTTTGTGGCCGCCTGGCTCCCTGGCACGGAAGGCCAGGGCATTGCCGATGTGCTCTTCGGCGACTACAAGCCCACGGGCAAGCTCCCCCGCACCTGGCCGCGAGACAATCAGCAGGCGACGGCGTCCTCTCTCTTTCCTTACGGTTTTGGGCTGACGTATGCCGGTGCCCAGCAGAGGCAGGTGGTCGGGGCGGGCCAGTAAGGGCGGAAATCCGAAATCCGAAGGCCGAAGGCCGAAAGAAGGCCGAATCCCGAAGGCCGAACCGGAGGTACCTCGGTGGTCTTTGAATGGAAGTTGGGAACATCCAACATCCAACATCGAACATCCAACATCCAATGGCTCACGCCGCGGCGTCGGTTGGATGTTGGATGTTCGATGTTGGATGTTGGATGTTGGATGTTCCGCTGCCGCGTTGGCCAACGGCGCCTTCGGGTTTCGCTCTTCGGGCTTGTTTCGGCCTTCGGCCTTCGGATTTCGGATTTCTGGCTCCCTTTCCACTTCTGCTGTAGCCGCGCAACAAAAAGCCCTCCCATACCGCACCATGCGGCAGGGAGGGCTGCGGAGGCGGAAAGTGCTTAGCCGACTTTGGTCTCGTCAACCACGACGTAGTGGCTGCCGCCATTGCTCCAGATGCGCAGGAGCGTCACCTTGTCCTTCGGGTGCTCGGTCAGCTTCACCGCTTCTTCGGCGTTGGTGACCGGGTGCCGGTTGATGGACTCGATCACGTCACCCTGCTTGAGCCCGGCTTCGGCGGCGGGGCTGTCCGGCTGGACTTCGGTGATGACCGCGCCTTTGACCGTTTCGGGCAGTTTCAATTGCTCGCGGGTCTGCGCGTCGAGGTCGCTCACAGCCACGCCGTTGAGGGTGCCGTTGTCAGGCGCATTCGGGGTGTTGTTCTGGGCCAGTTGCTCGGTCCCGGGCAGTTGGCCCACGGTGACCTCGAGGGTCTTGGTCGAGCCGTCGCGCAGGATCTTTACCGGCACCTTGTGGCCGGGCTGGGTCTCACTCACATCCATGCGGAGGCGATGGCTGTCCGATACCTTCCTGCCATTGTATTCGAGCACGACGTCGCCGTCCTTGAACCCGGCTTTGTCCGCGGGGCCCTTGGGCACAACATCGCCCACGAGCGCGCCACGGTTGTCATTGAGCTTGAACTCCTTTGCCAGGGCCGGCGTGACGTCCTGGATCATAACGCCCAGGTAACCGCGCACCACCTTGCCCTCGCTGATCAGGCTGCCCATGACGTCCCGGGCGAGGTCAGAGGGAATGGCGAAGCCGATGCCCTGGTTGCCCCCGCTGCGGCTGTAGATGGCCGTGTTGATGCCGATCAGGCGTCCTTCGACGTCCACCAGCGCCCCGCCGGAGTTGCCGGGATTGATTGCGGCATCCGTCTGGATGAAGTCCTCGTAGTCCTCGATGCCGAGGTTGCCGCGGCCGGTGGCGCTGACGATGCCGGTGGTGACGGTCTGGCCGACACCGAACGGATTGCCCACCGCCAGCACCACATCGCCCACCTGCACCTTGTCGCTGTCCGCCAGCGGCACGACCGGCAGGTCCTTGGCGTTAATCTTGATCACCGCGATGTCGGACTTGGGATCGCGGCCAATGACCTTGGCCGTGAACTCGCGTCCATCCTGGAGCGTGACCTTCACGTCCGTGGCGCCGTCCACCACGTGATTGTTGGTGAGAATGTAACCGTCCTTGGTGACGATGACGCCCGAGCCCAGGCCGTGCTGGAGCGGGGCGTTGAACTGCCGGTTGGGCATCTGATTGCCGAACTGGTCGCCAAAGAAGTGCCGCCAGAAGGGATCCGAGAAGCCAAAGCCCTCTGGCATGTTCACATGGGCGGCCTTGCTGGTGACGAGCACCTTAACCACGGCGGGGGCCACTTTCTTCACGATCGGGGAGAAGCTGGTGTAAGGTCCCGCCTGCCGCTGCAGCGGCGTTTCGTCCACCTCCACTTTCACCGGGGGCGAGTCTTTGGGCTTGTTGCTGGCCAGGTGGTCAATGGCCAGGGCCGACCCGGCCACCAATATCGAGGCGGTCATTCCCAGCATGAACCGCCGGGTGTTGCGTTGATTGAACATTCTCTTCATAGGTTTGTGTTGCACGTTTGTTTTCCGTCTGGTTATTGGAGCGTTCGAGACCTAACGGGGACCTTTCCCATTCATTACAGATTTGTAAGCAATTAGTGCTGGGTCTTGGGGCTAAAGTCTTGAGCCCGCATTGGCCGGCGAGGGCTCAAGACTTTAGGCCCGAGACTCAAGACTGGCTCCGCACTCCGTTTGACAAGCAATAGTCCAGGTGCATCTTACTTTAAGGGCCTGCTTAGGCCCGCTTATGAGAAGCGAAGAGCTAACTTTAGTTCACGAGCCCCGGCCCGGCGATGCCTCGGGCGAGACGCCGGTGACCCCTCCGCCGCAGCCGGCGCCTTCGGACGCCGCGTTGCTCGACGCCTATTCCCGGGCGGTCGTTGAGGCCGCCGACGAGGTAGGCCTGTCGGTAGTGAAGATCGAGGTGCTGGGGCGCAACGGCGAGCGGCGCGGCAGCGGTTCAGGCTTCGTGATCACGCCTGACGGCTTCCTGCTGACGAACAGCCACGTGGTTCATGGCGCGGAGAGGATCGAACTGACCCTGGCCGATGGGCGGCACCCGGACGCACAGGTTGTAGGGGACGACCCGGACACCGACCTGGCGGTCGTGCGCGCCTACGCGCCGCAGCTCCACCCGGTGCGCCTGGGCGACTCAAAGAGCATCCGCGTGGGGCAGCTTGCCATCGCCATCGGCAATCCTTACGGATTCCAATGCACGGTGACCGCCGGCGTGGTCAGCGCAGTGGGCCGGTCGTTTCGCGCCAATACGGGGCGGCTGATGGACGATATCATCCAAACCGACGCCGCCTTGAACCCGGGCAACTCGGGCGGGCCGCTGGTGAATTCCCGCGGGGAGGTCATCGGCGTGAACACGGCGGTGATTCTGCCCGCGCAAGGATTGTGTTTCGCGATAGGCATTGATACGGCCAAGTACGTTGCCGGCTGGTTGATCAAGGAGGGGCGAATCCGTCGCAGCCATATCGGTGTGGGCGGGCAAAACGTGCCGGTATCGCGGCGGCTGGTGCGCTATCACAAGCTGGCGGAGGCCAGCGGCGTGCTCGTGATTGCGGTCTCGGCGGGCAGTCCGGCCGCCCGCGCGGGCCTGAAGGAAGGCGACCTCATGGTCGAATTCAACGGGCAGCCGGTCCCGTCTATTGACGCCCTGCACAAGCTGTTGACCGGGGATCAGATTGGCGCGGCCTCGACGCTGACCGTGCTCCGTGGCGCTGAGAAGCTCGTGCTCCCGATCACGCCCGAGGAATCGCGGCCCTGATCGGCGCGGCCTGACCCGGTAGGGACGCCTCGCCGAGGCGTCCGATCTCGCAGCGGCGGACGCCTGGGCGAGGCGTCCCTACCCCTGCGGCTTTCATGCCGCTGCGGCCAGGGCGGTTGCCTGCCGATCCCGGAGGCGCTCGATCATCTCGGGGGCGACGCACTTGCTGGTGCGGGTGAGGTCGAGCCGGCGCACGCGCGGCTCGATACATTTGAACAAAGCGGCGACCTCGGCTGCGGGCCGGGCGGACAGGAGGTAATTCAGGAACAGGAAACGGCCACGCACCACGAGCGTCAGCTCGTCCGCGCGCTGCAGGCCCTGGTCGGTGATCTGATAGAAGGCGTATCCGGTGTCTTTGAGAAAGGCAGCCCGCTCGCGGTCCATGGGGCCGGTGACTTCCAGGATAATGTCAGGCTTGCGGTTCGCGATCGTTTGGCTGGCGCCGCGCAGGAAAGCGGGTTCGTGGCCCTCGACATCCACCTTGAGCACCAGGCGACCCGGGCGCGGATGCTGCGCCAGGTAGGCGTCGAGCGTGGTGCGGGGGACCGGGAGCACCGGCCCGCGCAGCCCTTCGAAGTCGGCTTCGAGCGAGGCGCTCATGTCCGAAGGGCTGAGGTGCAGGGCGGCCGTGCCTTCGCGGTCAGAGAGCGCGAGCGCCTCGCAGTGGACACGTTCGAGCTGGTTCGCCTCCAGGTTGGCGCTCAGGCTGCGGAAGTTCTTGGGATTGGGCTCGAAGGCGATGATGTTCAGTTCGGGCCGGCCCAGCGCGGTGACGATGGTGTAGAAGCCGATGTTCGCGCCCACGTCAATGAACGTGTCGGCATCGCGGACCAGTTGCCCCATGAGGAGCATGGTGATGGGTTCGTAGTAATCGCCGCCTTTCCAGAATAGCTCAAAGCTGAGGTAGTTCTCGCCCAGGCTGGCCAGCTTGAAGGTGCGGGCGCCCGGCATCTGCACGCGGACGATGCGCCGGCCGAACCATTCCGGGGAGGTGCGCAGGCCCCAGCGCTTGAGCATCGGCTTGGCGGCGGGAACGCGGTCGCAAAAGCCCAGCAGGGCAAGGCCGCAGAGCTGCTTGAGGGCGAGCTGCTTGTTCATGCGCCAACCGTCAGGGGAGGCCGGCGCTGGAACAATGGGGTGTTGTACCAGGTAGGGACGCTTCGCCGAGGTAGGGACGCGTTCCACCGCGTCCCTACCTTGGCGAGGCGTCCCTACCAGAGATCAGTGCGGCCTGACCCCGAGCAGGAGAATCACGACGTCTATGATGAAGAGCAGCACGATGGTCACCTCCAGGATCAGCATCCAGCGGTTCGTGCGGTCGTGGTTCAGGAGCTGGTATAAGTCGTCCAGCGTCTGCAGCTTCTTGTCTATCGTGCGGTGCCAGTCGGACAGGTGGAAGCGGGCGGAGATGTTCTCGTAGATGCGCGCCAGGTGCCAGTCGCCGAAGAACTTGGTGATGTTGGACAGCTCGTCGCTGAACCGGGCCAGGTCAATGCGGATTTCCCGCAGCTCGCGGAGCGTGCTCTCGCGCCCCCGCATGGCTCGCGCGCTCAAGTCCCGGTAGGCGCGGTCGAGTGAATCGTCCAGGATGCGGTCATAGGCCTCCAGCTCCGCCAATTGCAGGTTGGCCAGCTCCATGACGTAGAGGGTCTCGTCGAAGTTCTGTGGCTCGTCCAGGATCAGCGCGGCGTCCCAGTCAATCACGACGAGGTCGTGCTCGTAGTAGCTGAGGAAGCGGCCGGTGGATTCGTCGGCCTCCTGCTTCGAGAGGTGGTCTATTTCCGGCTCCTGGGTAAGCAGCGAGGCGACGGCGCGGCGATGGCTGCGCCACCAGCTTTCCGCGCTCAGCGCTGTGCTCTCCGCGCTGAGCAGGGGCGATTCAATGCAGAAGACAGTATAGGCCTCTTCGTCGGCCAGCTCGCGCACCGGCCGCACGTAATGCGAAGCCAGCTCGCTGCGCACCTCGGAGGCCAGCCGGCGCACTTCCTCGTTGAGCGAGCCGTTGCTGAACTGCAGGTCATGGTAGGCTACGAGATCTTCGATCTGCTGCACCGCGAAGGGCACGCGCACACTTATGCTGATTGCGCCGACGGGCAGCAGCTTGATGGCGCGCTCGACCCGCACCGGTCCGTTGGGCCCAATCCGCTCCAGGGGCGGCAGGCGCACCATTTGGGGGCGGTAAAAGAAAAGCTGCCGCGGACTGCGCTTGCTGGAGTCCACCACGAACTGCGCCACCGGCTGGCCCAACAGCTCCCGGACCGGCTTGCGCGTCATGTCATAGGCCACGTCGAAAGCATAGATATAGACCACCTCACCCGTGTATTGCCTGACTTTCGGTGCGGTCGGCTTTCGCTCTGGCCCTTTGGATTGTTCCACAGACGCGATCATGCTCCCAGCAACCTACCTTACCCCGGCCGGAAAGTCGAAGCCGGGGCTGAGCGGTGGTCCTAAGTGCCTAAGCTGACGTAGCTTGGGCGACGTCAATGGCGCGGATGCCCGGCTCGCCTGACCCCCTCTCTGGAGGGAGTAAGGGCCGGGGAATCTTCCTCAAGGTTAGCTGGTAAAGCTAAGGCGTGTTCCCGGATGGGGCCGCGTGTGTCTCCCATGGGGAGCGATCCACATGGGAGACACACGGGGCAATCGCAAGGGTCAGGCAGGGTCCACGGGGGGCAGCCGGGCCGGTGAGGGCGACCCGCGCCGATGCCCGGACTCCCTCTCCCCATCCGATGGGGAGAGGGCTGGGGTGAGGGGCGATTTGGCAGCAGTGTCAAATTGCACTCCTCGCCCGGTTGCCCACATCCCGGCGGTTGCGTCCGGGCAACTTAGCTGCTACGAAACCTGCACACATTATGCAATCCATTCCACTGGGAGTCAGTTCGCTCACGAGCAGCCGGCTGGCGTATGGCTGCTGGCGGGTAGCCGGGACCTGGGACCCTGGGGAAGTCACGCCCGAAAGCCGGGCCGCGGGCCGGCGCGCCATTCTGGCCGCCTACGAGGCCGGCTACACGCTGTTCGATAACGCCGACATCTACTGCCGCGGCGAGGCCGAGCGCATCCTGGGAGCCGTGCTCCAGGAGGTGCCGGAGATGCGCCGCCACGTTCTGATCGTAACCAAGGGCGGCATCCGGGCCGGCGGCGACCCGGATCCCAGCGCGCCGTCACGGTATGATTTCTCGGCGGCGCACGTCATCAACGCCTGCGAGCAATCGCTCCGCCGCCTGGGCGTCGAGACCATTGACCTCTACCTGCTGCATCGCCCCGACTACCTGGCCGACCCGGAGGAGTTGGCGCGCGCCTTCGCGCAACTGCGGGACTCGGGCAAGGTGCGCTATTTCGGCGTAAGCAACTTCCGTCCGAGCCTGCTGACCGCGCTGCAGGTGGCCTGCCCGATGCCGCTCGTGGCGCACCAGGTGGAGATCAGCCTCGCGAAGCTGGACGCTTTCACCGACGGCACCCTGGACCAATGCCTGATCGGGCGCATCACGCCGATGGCCTGGAGCCCCCTGGCTGCGGGGCTGATCGGGGATGGCGCCCGGCAATTGCTGCCGTCGCAGACCGGCTATCGCCTCGATGGGCTCCTGCCGGCGCTGGAGGGCGTTGCCAAGGCGCGGGGCGCCAGCCGCACCACCATCGCCCTGGCTTGGCTGCTGAAGCACCCGGCGCGCATTCAGCCGGTCATCGGCTCGACCAACCCGCAACGCATCCGCGAGGCGGTGAAGGCCACGGAGCTGGAACTGACGCGCGAGGAGTGGTACCGGCTGCTAATCGCGGCGCGCGGCGAACCGCTCCCTTGAATGGCCGAAGCCGTCAGACCTGAAGCCTGGCGCCTCTTTGTCGCCCTGGCGGTGCCGGAGGACGTCAAAGGCGAGATCGAGAAGGCCCGCGCCGAGTTGGGCCGCCAGTTGCCCAGGGAGTGCGTGCGCTGGACCCGGCGCGAGCAGTTCCACCTCACCCTCAAGTTCCTCGGCAACGTGGGCGCCGAACGTGTTCCCCGCTTAACGGAGGCGCTTCGGGCGGCTTGCGGCGGCTTCCCGCCGCTGGAGCTGCGCGCCGAGCGGGTCGGCTGCTTCCCTGATCTGCGCCGCCCGCGGGTCCTCTGGGTCGGCGTAAGCGATCAACAGGGACAGTTGCCGCCCTTGCAGGAGGCCATCGAAGCGGCGGTGAAGGAGTACACGGCAGAACAGGCCAGCGAGCGCTTCACCGGCCACGTCACGTTGGGGCGCGTCAAAGAGATGTCCCGCCGGGAGGCCGACATCCTCTCGGGCCTCGCCTCAAGCCTGGGCACGCGCTTCTTCGGCGCCTGGACGGCTGGCGAGGTGCACCTGATGCGGAGCGAGCTATCGCCCGATGGTGCCCGCCACACGGTCCTGTCCGCCCTCAAACTCGCCGGCCCGCGATGAGTCTCGCGTCTCGGGTCTAAAGTCTTGAGTCCGCCGTGGCAGGCAGCGACTCAAGACTTTAGACCCGAGACTCAAGACCCAGCCAAACCGCTTGCAATTCGGCGGGGTTGCGGCACTCTGCCGCGCCTTGACGAACTTATTACCAAACCACTCATGAGCGCCGCCTTCGAGAAGAGATCCGAGGAATTCCTCAAGATCAGCGACCAGTTCCAACTGGGCGTGCTGACCACCGAGTCCTCCCACCCTGTCACCGCCAACCTGAGCGAGACCGCCAAGCGCGATGTGAGCGCCGCCCTGGGGCTGCTGTTCGAGGCCGACGGCGACGTGGTGCGCAAGTACCGCGAGTTCGCCGAGTCTGGGCGCGCGACGAAGATCAAAGAGGCCGTGCTGAGCGCGGTGAAGAACGGCGGCAAGGTCTTCTTCACCGGCTGCGGCTCCACAGGCCGGCTGAGCATCCAGCTCGTCTCGGTCTGGCGCGATTTTTGGCAGCGGCAGGCCGCGCACGGCCTCAAGTGCAAGCCGTCCGCGGCGGAGTTCGAGAACCGCGCCTTCAGCGTCATGGCGGGGGGCGACTTCGCGCTCATCAAATCGGTGGAGGGGTTTGAGGACTTCACGGCCTTCGGCAAGAAGCAGATTGCCGACCTGGGCGTCTCGGCCAAGGACGTCGTGTTCGCCATCACCGAGGGAGGCGAGACTTCGTTTGTGATCGGCACGGCGTGGCAGGGGCTGGAGGTCGGGGCCAAGGTCTATTTCGTCTATAACAACCCTGATGACATCCTGTGCCGGCATGTGAAGCGCAGCCGCGAGGTCATCGAGGAGCCGCGCATCGAGAAGATCAACCTGACCACCGGGCCCATGTCCATCACCGGCTCCACCCGCATGCAGGCGACGACCATCCAGCTCTGCGTAATGCTTACCGTGATGGAGATGGTCCTGCGCGACCTGCTCAAAGAACTGGAGCCCAGCGGCCCCTGCGCCCTGGATTCGGCCAAAGTGCCAGCCGCCTTCCTCCGGGCGCTGGAGGAGATGCACGCGACCCTCCGATCGCCCGCGCTGCTGGCCCAGCTTGGCGCGGCAGTTTCGATGGAAGAATCCGTTTACCGCGCCGGTCACAAGAACAGTTATTTCGCCGATCGCTTCGGCATTGACGTGCTCACCGACACCACCGAGCGCTCGCCGACCTACTGCTCGCCGCCGTTCCGCAAGTTCGACGACACCACGGCGACCGAATCGTGGGCCTTCCTTTTCCTGCCCTACGCGGAGACCCCCCATGCCTGGGAGCGGATCATCAAGCGGCAGCCGAACTGTGTCGAGTGGAGCGAGCGGGAGGTGCAGGCGCTGGTCGGGGAGGACAAGGCGGCGCGCACCTACGAGATTGTGCGGAAGATCAGCCGGGCCGAACTCATGCGCTTCAAGGTAGGGCTTGACGGGCTCAAATACCGGCCGCTGGGCAAAGGCGATTGCGCCGTCGGCATCGTCTCTGAGGAGGAGAAAGCTTCGCTGCTCTCGCCCAAGGGCTTTCATCGCGCGCAGCTTGAGGCGGCCCGCAAGGCCGGCGCGCGGATCGGGGTCATCTATTTCGGCCGTGCGGAGGCGCACAAGGAGGTGCAGGACTTCCTGGCCAAGTGGAACCCGGAAGCCGTGGCCGTGATGACGGCCATCCCGAAGACGGATTTCCTGCTGGACGGCGTCACGCGCGCAGGGCTGAAGATGCTTCTGAACGCCCTGTCCACGTGCACGATGGTGCGCCTGGGCCGGGTCATGGGTAATTACATGATCTGGGTGGTAGCCAGCAACCTGAAGCTGATTGACCGCGCCACACGCTATATCCAGCGCCTGACCAAGCTGGACTACAGGGCAGCCAATCGCCTGCTGTTCGAGGTAGTCGATTATGTCGAACCACGCATGAAGGCCGACCAAGCCTATCCGCCGGTTGTGGGGGTGGCGGTGATGCGCGCGCGGCACAACCTAAGCAACGAGGACGCGGAGAAGCGGCTGATGTCGGAACTCTGAGCGGGAGATTTCAATCAGGTCGCGACGCCTCGCCGAGGCGTCCGTGTTGCCGCAGCGGCGGACGCCTCGGCGAGGCGTCCCTACCCAACTTGCCCCTATACAGCCCTGCAGGGCTTTGCTAGCTTCGAGGCACTTATGACGTTGGACGACTTTTTGCTAGAGGCGGAAGACAAGATGAGCAAGACGGAGCAGGTGGTCGTTAACGAATTTGCCGGCGTGCGGACCGGCAAGGCATCGCCGGCCCTGGTCGAGAACATCATGGTAGAGGTTTACGGCTCGCAGATGCGCGTTCGGGAACTGGCGGGCATCACCACTCCCGAGCCGCGCACGCTGACCATTCAGCCGTGGGACATCAACTCGCTGCACCCGATTGAGAAGGCGATCCAGAAGAGCAACCTGGGGCTGACGCCTTCAATTCAAGGCAAGGCCATCCGGCTGTTTTTCCCCGAGCTCAGCGAGGAGCGGCGGCAGGAGTTCGTGAAGATCGTGCGCAAGATGGCCGAGGATGGCCGGGTGGCCCTCCGCCACGTCCGCCGCGATGCCATGGAGCAGTTGAAGAAGCACGGGCATGACAGCGGCATCACCGAGGATGAGGTGAAGAAGGCGGAGAAGGAATTGCAGAAGCTCACGGACGAGTACTCGGCCAAACTGGATGCGCACCTGGCGGGCAAGGAGAAGGAGATCATGACGGTTTAGCGTGTTGCGTGGCGCGGATTCCGTGTTCACGCACCGCACCATGCGCCACGCAACACGCTGTCGGCCTTCGGTTTTGTCCAGGCGCAGGGCCGCGCTACCGGTTGTTCTGGGGGTCGCCGAAACGGACGACCGTCTCGCCCGGCTTCGCGTAGCCGAATCGTTCGCGGGCGAGGCGTTCCACGGCCTTGGGGTCGTAGCGCAGCGCATCAATGGCCCCGCGCAATTGTTTGCTCGTCTCCTCCTGCTTCTGGATCTGCTCATCCAGCCCGAGCAGGTAACGGCGCATGCGCTCATTGCGTTGAATCAGCGGCAGGTACCACACGCCGATGAGGAGAATGACGGCGATGAAGCAAAGAAAAACCACTACCCCGGTCAGCTTGTTCCAGATGCCAAGGTTTACGTTCACTGCCCTAAGGTAATCACGCCGGGCATTCCGTTGGAAGGGATAAATTGACGTCGAACGCCGGTGCCCGCCGGATGTCAATGAAAGGGCGGACTGCGGGTATTGTGTTGTCACGCCCGGCATCCGCCGATAAGACTTTCTTCAGATGGTTAGGGCAATCTTGCTCATATTCGAACCGGTGGCCGCTTGGAACAGAATTCTGCGGGCCGAGCGGCGGACCGCGTTTATCCTGCTGGCGCATCTGTTGCCGCTGTTGCTGCTCACGTCGTTCTGCGAAGGCTACGGGCTGGTCCACTGGGGCAAACCACGCGGGGTTCTGCGGGAGATTACGCAGCCGAAGTACTTTACGCACGGGGAAGCCGTGCTGTTCGAGGCCGGCCAGTTCCTCCTCTCGCTCGCGGTCGTGTTTGTGGGGGCCGGCATGCTCCGGTCGGTTGCGGAGACCTTCTGTGCGCGGAATACCTACACCGACGCGTTCAGCGTCGTGGCCTATGGGCTGAGCCCGTTGTTCCTGCTTCGCATCGCGGATGCGGCGCCGCAGTTGAGCCCGTGGGTAAGCTGGACCGTTGGCATCCTGTTGTCCATCGGCGCGCTTTACCACGGCGTGCCGAGAATGATGGAGCCGGACCCGAGCCATGCCTTTGGGCTGTTCGTGATAAGTTCCGTCGTGCTCGTACTGATCAGCGGCATGGTGCGGTTCGTCACCTGGTGGTACCTGGCGGGCAGGTTCACCGGGCTGGAGAGCGTGATCTCCGATTTAGCGCCGCGACTGCACTTGTGACGACCCAGCCACGGCGCTGCAGGGCGGTCTCGGCCTGCGGATAACCAGCGCCGGTCAGGTCCTGCACGATGCGCACCGCGCGCTCGCGCAGCTTGGCATTGGAAGGGGTCAGGTCCACCATCAGGTTGCTGCGCACCTTGCCCAGACGCACCATAGCCAGGGTGGTAAACAGGTTCAGCAGGAGCTTCGTGGCGGTTCCGGCCTTGAGTCGCGTTGAACCGGTCAGCACCTCCGGGCCGAGGTTGGGGGCGATAACGACATTTGGCCGGAGCCGCCTCGGGATCGAGAGGAAAGGGTTGAAGCACACCAGGACGGTTGTCGCCCCACGCCGCTTGGCCTCACGCAACGCCCCCCAGACAAACGGCGTCCTCCCGCTCGCCGCGATGCCGATCACGAGGTCACGTCGGCTGACGCGCTGGGACTTGATGGCACCGCGCCCGGCCGCCGCGTCGTCTTCCGCGCCTTCCACTGAACTGCGGAGCGCCTTATCCCCACCGGCAATTATGCCCTGGACCATGCCTGGCGAGGTGCCGAAGGTCGGCGGACATTCGCTGGCGTCCAGCACCCCGAGCCGCCCGCTCGTGCCTGCTCCTACGTAGAGCAACCGACCGCCCTGCCGAAACACTTTCGCGGTGGCCCGGATCACCCGCTCAATGCGACGAGACTCAGCCTGCAACCTGCCTGGCACACGAGCCTCCTCCTGCAGCATGAGGGCGATCGCCGCTTTCAGAGAGAGCTTGTCCAGTTCCATCGAACGCGGATTGCGCTGCTCGGTTGGCGATGGCCGGAGGGAGCGGACCGGTTGCTTCGCCTCCACCGAGGTCCTTGTCTTCGCAAACTGGGGGCCGCGCAACGCGGGCTGGCGGCTATCCACCGGCTGCTGGGTCTTGCGCGTCATTTGCCGACAGCATTGACCACGGGTGCAGGTTGTCAAAATATTACGGCAGAGAAGATACGGGCCCACGGCCGACATCAAGATGAACGGGACAGGCAACGACACCATCGCCGCTATTGCGACGCCGCTGGGTGAGGGCGGGCTCGCCGTGATCCGGGTTTCCGGACCCGGAGCGCTGGCAGTCGCCGATGCGTGCTTTGTGCCGGGTGGCGGCGGGGCGGTCAAACCCTCGGCGGCGGCGACGCACACGATCCACTACGGCCACGTCGTCCGGGATGGGCGCACGATTGACGAGGTGCTGGTGGCCGTCATGCATCCGCCGCACACCTTCACCCGGGAGGCAGTGGTCGAGATCACATGTCATGGCGGCATTCTGCCGGCCAAGATGGTGTTGGATGCAGTGCTGGCGAGCGGCGCACGGCTGGCGGAGCCAGGTGAGTTCACCCGGCGGGCGTTCCTCAACGGGCGCATTGATCTCGCCCAGGCCGAAGCCGTCGCCGACCTGATCCATTCGCGTACGGAGCTGGCGCTGCATGCGGCCAATGAACAGCTCGCCGGCAAGCTCTCGCAGCGCATTAACGCCTTGCGCGATGAGATGCTGGAGGCGCTAGCGCACGTCGAGGCGCACATTGATTTCCCGGAGGAGGATATCGCGCCGGACGCCAGGGAGCAGCTTATCGCCCGGCTCGATCACGGCGTCGGGTTCATGGATGAGCTGCTGCGCACGGCCAACGAGGGGCAAATCCTGCGTCGCGGCATCCGCGCCGCCATCATCGGGAGGCCGAACGCCGGCAAGTCCAGCCTCCTCAACCAGCTCCTGGGGCGCAGCCGGGCCATCGTGTCGCCCATCCCCGGCACCACGCGGGACACCATCGAGGAAACCGCCAATGTTTGCGGGCTCCCGGTCGTGTTCATTGATACCGCCGGGCTGCGGGAAGCCCGGGATGAGATTGAAATAGAGGGCGTGCGCCGCAGCCGCCAGAGCCTGGACCAGGCCGAGTTGGTCCTGCACGTATTGGATGCCTCCGAACCGCTGGCCGACACTGACCTCAACTACCTTGGTGAGGCCGCGGGTAAGCGGCGCATCCTGGTTTGCAACAAAGTGGACCTGCCCGCGCGACTCCGATTGCCAGGCGATACCGGACGCGTAGTAGTTCAGGTTTCCTGCCTGACGGGCCAGGGCATCGAGGCGCTAAAGGACGCCATCAAGGAGGCCGCCTGGTCGGGCGACATCAAGGCGGAGATGCTGCAGGTCATGATCAACTCCCGGCACCAGGATGCGCTGAACCGGGCGCGCGCCGCCACCGTGCGCGCGGCGGAGGCTCTGCGCGCGGACCAGAGCCTGGAGTTGGTCGCGCTAGACCTGCGCATCGCCGTCAATGCTGTCGGCGAAATTGTGGGCAAGACGACCACCGAGGACTTGCTGAACGTGATCTTCAGCCAGTTCTGTATTGGGAAGTAAGTCTTGAGTCGCTGCGGGAGCGCGCTGCTGCGCGACTCAAGCCCTTAGACTTTAGACTCAAGACTGCCTTCCAGGGTCTCCGCAATGAGCGGCGGCGGGACGGGCGGCTCGGCGGAGATCTTGAAAGCGGTTTGCAGGCGGGCGCACGCGGCTTCGGCGTCGTGCTGCGTGGCGGCATGGATGCGCGCCAGCGCAGCGCCGCGTTGGACAGGCTCGCCCGGCTTCACCAGGCGGTCCACCCCCACGTCGTAGTTAAGCACGGATTCCTTGGTCAGCCGCCCGCCTCCAAGCTCGCGGACCACTTCTCCAAGGATGCGAGCGTCGCAGTCGGCGATGCGGCCTGAGGAGGGCGCCTTCAGGTCCATGACAACCGCAGCCGTGTGATCGCGCGTAAGCTTTTGGCGCACGGCGTCCGGGTCGGCGCCCTGCGCGGCCAACATCTCGTCCCATTTGACGCGCGGCTTGCCCGAAGCCAGGCAGGCTTCGGTTTGCGCGCGAGCGGCGCCCAACGACGGGCATTTGCCGGTCTGCACCAGAAGATGCGCGGCGCAGGCGATGACGAGTTCGCAGAGGTCGGCAGGAACGGGTTCAAGGCCGGGGCCTGGCAGGGATGCCTGTGCAGCGTGCTGCGTGCTGTGTGTTGCGTCCGGTGCGAGCTCGTTGTCCAGGCAACACGGACCACGCAACGCGCCCTGGCTCAGGCACGCAATGGACTCCTTCACTTCCAGCCAATTGCCGGCGGCGCGGCCAAGCGGCGTTTCCATGTTGGTGATCAAGGCACGGGTTCGCACGCCGCAGTGGCTGCTGAGTTCCACCAGCGCCTTTGCCAACTCGCGCGCCTTGTCCCGCGTGGGCATGAAGGCCGCGCGACCGAACTTCACATCCAGCACCAGCGCGTCCAGGCTCTCGGCCAGCTTCTTGGAGAGGATTGAGGCCACGATAAGCGGGATCGAGGGCACGGTCGCAGTCACGTCGCGCAGCGCGTAAAGCGCCTTATCCGCTGGCACCATCGTATCGGTTTGGCCGCAGATGATGCAGCCCACCTCCTGGACGATTTCGGTGATGCGCTTTGCGGGAAGCAGCGTGCTGAAGCCCGGAATCGAATCGAGCTTGTCGAGTGTGCCGCCAGTGATGCCCAGTCCCCGCCCCGAGATCATCGGCACGCGGAAACCAAGGCAGGCAAGCAGCGGCGCCAGCGGCAGAGATACCTTGTCGCCGATCCCTCCCGTCGAGTGCTTATCCACCAGCGGCCGCGGGTCGGGCGGGAACTTCAGCACGTCGCCCGAGTCGCGCATGGCCAGCGTTAACGCCGTGGTTTCGGCAGTGGTCAGGCCCCGGAAGTAGATCGCCATGAGCAACGCGGCGACCTGGTAGTCAGGGATGCGGCGTGCGGCGTAGGCGGTGACGAACTCTTTTATCTGCGCGGGTTCGAGCGTGCGCCCATCGCGCTTCGCCTCGATCAAGGAGAGGAAGTTCACCCCTTGAAAGTGGCAAACGGGCGCGGCGATGCAACCCGAATCAGCCTTGCGTCCCGGGTCTGGAGGCGACTCGAGACGTTAGGAGCGATCTCATGAATGGTCCTGCGGCTTCGTCCGCGTCCTCGTTCTCGTCCTCCTCCCTCGAAAACGGATGGCGAGCCGAGGACGAGGAGGAGAACGAGAACGAGGACGCAGCCGCCGCGGTGTTTATGAGACGGCCTCTAGTCCCGAGCCTCGAGATTGATGGAGATGCCGCGCAACTCGAACAGGCGCCGGATGGCGTCCTCGATCAGGTTGTTCGGGCACGACGCCCCGGCCGTGATGCCGACGGTGATCCTGCCCGGCGGCAGCCAGTTGCGGGTCTCGATCTCCTCATGCCGGTGCTGGTCGTAATGGAGGATCGCCTCGCTCGAAAGCATCTTGGCGGCGTTCTTGATGAAGAAAGTGGGCAGCTTCGCCTCGCCCATCTCAGCAAGGTGGGAGGTATTCGAGGAGTTGTAGCCCCCAATCACCAGCAGCAGGGCCAGCGGCTCGTGCAGGAGCTTCTCCAGGGCGTCCTGCCGGTCCTGGGTGGCGCCGCAGATCGTGTCGAAGAACCGGAAGTGCTGGTCAATGTTGGCCTCGCCGTATTTGTCGGCCATGGCGCGGCGCAGCCGGCGCTGCACTTCCTCGGTTTCGCCGCGCAGCATGGTGGTTTGGTTGGCCACGCCGATGGCCTGCAGGTGCACATCCGGGTCGAAGCCATCGGAATAGGCGCCTTTGAACTTCTGCAGGAAGGCCGTCTTGTCGCCGCCTTGGCGGATGTAGCGGCAGACGTAATCCGTCTCGTCCAGCGTGAACACGACCAAGTAGTGGCCGCCGCCGTTGGCCATGGCCTGGGAGCTGGTGGCCTTGGTCTCCTCGTGCCACGCCTTGCCATGAATGATGCTCGTGACCCGATCCTTGGAGTACTGCCGCACCCGTTTCCAGACGCTCATCACGTCGCCGCAAGTTGTGTCCACGAAGCGGCAGCCCTTGGCTTCGAGCATCGCGCGCGTCGAGACCTCCGTGCCGAAGGCGGGGATAATTACGATGTCATCCTTGCGCAGCTCCGAAATGTCCGCGTTCTTCTCCTTGCCGGACAGGAACTTGATGCCCATGGCGCGGATTTGGTCGTTGACCTCCGGGTTATGGATGATCTCGCCCAAAATGTAGATGGGCTGCTCGGGGAAGACCTTTCGCGCCGCGTAGGCCAAGTCAATGGCCCGCTCCACTCCGTAGCAGAAGCCGAACTCCTTCGCCAGCTTGACGGTTAACTCGCCCGCCGACAACAGGTGGCCGCGGGCGCGGATATGCTCCACCAGGCCGCTGCGGTAATGCGAAAGCACCTGCGCCTGCACAGCGGACATCACATCCGGCCGGCGCAAATTAATCTTCTGCTGGAGCGGAGGAGCTTCGATTGACATGCCTACAGGCAGTCTAACATGCGGTGGTTCAAGGTCTAGCGGAAAGCCAGGCTTGCGGCGCGGGTGTAAAGTCCCCGGGTGGTTGCGGTCCGGTCCTCGTCCTCCCACTCGGCGGACCCGATCACGCTTCCGAGGACCAACTCGAGCAGGGCGACTCGAGACGTTAAAATTGAGACGGTTAACGCCTGTGCGGCTTGACCAGGGACCTGGCTACGGCTATACAGATTGAACAATGGCCGTGTTCGAATGGTTTCGAGCAGGCCTTGAGAGCAAACAGGTTGGAGAGATGGCCGAGTGGCTGAAGGCGGCGGTTTGCTAAACCGAAAAAGCCAAGGCGGCAGAATATCGCCAAACCCTTAGGAAAAGCCCGTATTTAGCGGGTCAAACCCACTTTTGCGAAACTGCGCTTGCGTCACGTCGCGACACCATTGCGGCCTGTTTTACGTAGGAAAATGTAGGAAAGCGCGACGGTGCGAAATTGGGGCAAAAACCGTTGCCCGGCTGGCGCGGCGTTGGAAAAGGTGTAGGAAGGCTTGCGGTTGGCTCATTCAACCGCGCCAGAGCGCAACGCGGCCTTGGTTTCCTCGCTGGCTTTGGCCTCAATCACCTTGGCCTTGGCTATGGTGTCATGCGAGACGCCAGCGGCTTTGGCGAGTTCCTTGCGGGTTTCGAGCGGCTTTTGTTTGGCAGATTTCTGCGTAACAGATTCCGGCTTTCGTATCTGTTGCTCCTTGGCCTTTACCCTGATTAGCGGCTCCAGCTTTAGGGCCAGGATTGGCCTAAAGCGATTTGCCCCTTGTCCAGACACCAGCCGGCCCGGAAAGGCTCTCCGTAGGCCAGCCAACGGCCTCGGGCAGCGCAAAGAATGGTGAAAATAACCTGTTGACGCCAGCCCCGACCTTTTGGTATTCTCCGCTCCGGTGTCCGCAGAGACGGGCACTTCGCCACTGTAACGCGGCCTAATCACCCGCAACGGCGATTCGACAACAGATAAACTGCCGGCGCTGGATACCGTTCGAGCTGATTACTCGGGCGGGACAAGGTCTCTGCCTTCTGGCGTCGGCATTTTGTTGAAGAAAACAGCTATGAGGACACAGACGAAAACAAACGGTGCCGGCGGAAACCGCGCGGCAGTAACTATCACCAGCAATGTCCCGGCGCGGCGCGTCCGGTTTGAAGCGGAAGCGGACACCCAATCGCTGATTGAAAAGGCAAAGGAGAAAGGCATTGACCCCGACCAGCTCATAAACGAATGCCTGCGGCGGCACTTCACGCCGCAGGACCGGCAGGCCCAGGAGGATGCGAAGTACTTCCGGCAGCTTGCAACGTTCATGTGTGACACCATGCCGCATTCGAGCGTTTCCGTGGAGGTTGGCCTCGGCGTGGACCTGATGAAACGGATTGAGCCGATGGCTAGGCGCATGGCCCGGGTTGCAAACGGCTTCTCCGGTATCGGGGATGGCGGCCTAGACGCAATCGTCAACTTGGCGCTCTGGCGGCTGGTGCAGGACAACAGCGGACACGGAAAGGACTAGCCCGCGCAACACCCTCACGGCCCGGGCTTAGGCCCGGGCCTTTTTGCTGCCTAGAACCTCACCCCCGAAATGTTGTTGTGGGGGCTGGCGGCAGTCAGCTTGTCAATGCCGGCGCTGATCTTCGCCAGATGCCGCTCGCTCTTTCTGGCAATATCCACTTGCACATCGTTAGCGGGCGAAGCGTACGCGCCAAGCTGCTGTAGCATGTTAAGGGAGCCATGAACCATGCGCCTAGAGTTGGACGGGCTGCCTTCTGTGCCGGGTGGCCCCTGGTCTGATTCAAAGGCCGGGGGCTGCGGGTGCTTTAGCCGCTCGCTCTCCTCTTTAAGCCGCTTCATCATCTCCGCAAACTCATCCAGCTTGCCCTGCCAGGGCTTAGCTGCCCCGGCTGCGGCTTCCTGAGCGGCCTTCACGTTGAAGCCAGCGCCGGCCATTTTGCCTTGGATGTACTGCCTGGACTCCTCTGCGGTGCGGCCCATGAATGCCCGGTGAAAAAGGTCGCTCGCACCCCACGCCAGCATTTGCGGCAACATCTTCGCGGTTTGCCAGCCGCTCATAGTCGCGGTGCCTGCCCCGGCGCTCGCACTAGCCCCGGCCAGGCCCTTGCCGCCCTTAAGCACGGTCGTGTAAATAAACTCGGCCAGCTTCACCATTGACGGCCCGAGGTTGGATACGATGATGTTGGACAGTAGCTTAGCCTCGTCTGCCAGGTTCTTCAGGTGTACTGCCGTCTCGGTGTCCATGATCATCCCCATCTCGCGCATCTTCTTTTCGAGCCTTGCTGAGTCATCGGTCAGCGCCCCCATCATCTCGCGGAACGGCCTTCCCATTAGCTCCTTAAGGTAGGGGGCCAAGTCCTCGGGGCTGCTTCCCATAGCGGCGTTGTGCATCGGGCCAAGGAACAGTTGCGCGGCGGTCTGCTGGCGCAAGTCGGCATCGGAGACGCCAAGCATGGAGAATGCCTTGCGGGCGGCCTGGGCGTCCTTGCCACTTCCAAGGGCCTTGGCGCGGGCAATGTCTATGTTCTCGAAAGCCTTGGCGATGCCGTCCAGGGAAGTGCCATTTTCGCGGGCCAATTCGCGCAGCACTTGGAGTTGCTCGATGGTGACGCCAAGGCGCTTGGAGGTGTTGACAAGCTCTTCGCCAAATTCGGCGGTGCGCCGTCCCATTTCCTCGATGCCGGCAACACCCAGGATGCCAAGTGCTGAGTTACGAATGCCGCTTGTAACCTCAGAAGCCCACTTTCGGGCCATAGCGCGTGAACGGGTGAGCTCGCGCTCGAAGCCGCTAGCGTCACCCCCGATAACTGCGCGGAGTGCGGGCATGGCCTCAGGTCAAACCGAATTCGAGGCGAACGGCCTCCATCACTGATTCAGCATCGCGAAGGCACCCCGAAAGCTGGTCAATTTCGTGCCGGATGCGGTTGGCCCTGTCGGGGAACTCGCCACGATCGGCGGCTTGCTCCAGCAATTCAGAAGCGATTGCCGTTAGCAGCCTCAGGCTTCTGGCGTTGCTGAGCCCTAGCTCTGCAAGGAACTTCGATTGATCTTCGGTCATATTAGGGGCGGCGGCGCGCCCCGGCTGGCGTAGCTAGTAACGCGCCGCCGCATGGACCTACAAATCCGCCGACAACGGGCCGGCGGCAATCTGGGCGGTTATGGCCGCGAGGGATGATTCCCGTTCAAGTATCAGGGCCGGCAGTATCGGGCCAAGCGCCTTAATCCGGAGCAAGTCACTAATCACGGTCAGGCTGTTGGCCCTCGAAGCCAGGTCGCCGTGCCGACCAGCGGCCAGGAAGCGGGCAAGCTCGCCCTTCAGTGCGGCGTCCGCGCCGTCGGCGGCGGCTTTCAACCTTTGCAGTTCCGCAAGGTCGCCTTGCGCGGCGGCTTGCGCTTGTTTGAGGCTTTGGAAGGCGGAAAAGGCGGCGGCGGCGCGGGCCTCCACCTCGGCGGCTTCGCTTGCGAGGGATTCAGACTGCGTGCGGAGCTTTGTAGCGCGCTCCTTCGCGGCGGGCGCATTTTCCAATGCCTTCGCAAGGCGCTCTGCGGCGCGCTCTTTTTGGAGGTCGGTTGCGAGGGTTGTTTCCATGTTAGGGCTTCGGGTTGAAGAACGCGTTTACTTTCTCCTGCCGGATGCTGCGGACGCTTCTGGCCAAGCCGACAAATTTCGGCGTGAAGTGCGGATTTGCGGGCGCGGGTTCAAGGCCAGGGACAATTAAGCCGGCGCGCGTGAATTGGAGGCGCTGAGCTTCAAACCCAGTCGCGGCGTCAACGCCGAAAATATGCTTGGCGAGCGCAGTCAGCTTTTCGGGCGCAATCTCGGTTGAGGCGGCTGCCAGGGCGGCGGCTGCCGGCGCTGTCGCCTGTCGAATCTTCACGGGCTGCGCGCCTGATTGCAGGGCGGCAAGCTCCGCGCGCGATTCCTCAAGCTTTCGCTCAAGGCTTTGAATGGTGAGATTGGCAACCTTTACGGACGTAATGAACTTCCGTTTCGGGGTTGCGGCGAGTACGGCTAAGGGGTCCGGGGTGTCTTGCATATATGGGGTCACTTGCCGCCTAGGTAATTGACGGCAACGGAGAGTAGGCTGTTAGTGGTTGTGAGAGTGGCGGAGATATAGGACCAGCAGCCTGTGGCGGTCACTTCGGCCACGCTGCCGCCGGCAATGGCATTCGTAGCGAAGTTCACCCAGTTGGTGCCGTCCAGGGAGCGCCGTAGCACGACAGTCGCGACGTTGGTTGTGCCGCCTGTGGCGACGATGTGCGCGGTGTGGTAGAGATTGCCCTCCACGAAAATCGCGGTGCCCGTCGCGTTGGTTGTGCCGGTCAGTAGCGGGAAGCTAGAGGCTGCGTATTGGCCTCTGGCGCTCAGGCACAGGCCCAAGGCCAGCAAGATTCCCAAAAGTGTCGTTCGCATCACAAGGTGCGGGTAGTCAACTGCGGCAACTGTTGGTTGCCAGCGCAAGGAGCATTGCGCGGGCCTTGCGCCCTTGCTTCGAGGCGGCGGCCCTGCTTATGCCGTGGGCTCTGGCGACTTCCGCGAGGGACGGCGCGCCAGTCACAACAGCGGACAAAACCGCAAGGCGCAGTGTAAAAGTCCTTCCGAAAAAGTTGGCAGCCTCAGGGCCACTTAGCCAGGAGGTGAGATTTGCTATGCTGCGGGGGCTAGTGAGGGGGGCTGTTTTCATTGCGTGTTACATTTCTATTCGGCCCGCCGATTCTGGCCAAGGACATACGAGCCCGAGCCTCCTTTGAGCGCCCTCGGGCAAACCGAAACTGAAAGGCGTCGGCAAACCGGACGGCCTGGTGCGCGAGCGCCTGCTTTGAAATTTGCAGCTCGTCCGCCAACTCTCGCCCGCTCCTATTGTCGAGCAACTCAGGGCGCAAACCGGCAAAGATCGCCATAAGCCGGACCATTGAGGATTTCAGCGGCCGCTTGTCAGCAAAGCACCAGCTTGCGAGCCGGCGGAATAGGAGCGCCGCCTCCTCTCGGGCCGACGGCGGGGCTTGCTCTATGTAGCCCAGCGCCTCGTCAACGGCATCGAAGTTGAAATCCACGGTGTGAATCGAGCTGTGGGTTGCCGCGTCGTAGGCTACGTGCTCCTGCTCTTGGCGCATTCACCCTGTCGTAAAAGTCACCTTGCCCACTTTTACGGGTTGGAACGGCAGAAAAGGCCACTTTCCTAAGGATAACGATAAAGGGGCCATAAAAATCGTGGAAAAGCGCGTGGGCCAGTTTCTCATTCGTGAGAGTCGGGGTGCGGCAACCGCCTCTGTCGGGAAACTTTACAAAGAGATGCCTTTTGCCCCATACCTCACTGCCCCTCAACCACTTACGCATGTAACCGCGCTCAATCATCGCGATATGGCTCCCGGTATTGCCGTGCCTGGGGCTGCTCTGCCTTGTGCCCGCCGGCGCACTGGTCACAAACAATGAGCCGCGCCAAGTGTGCGGCGGCTTCCCGGTCGCAGTCAGGCGTGAGGGGCAAAGCCATTGCCTTCCCGCATTTCGGGCAACGCACCTCGATAGTGGTGGGTATTGGCTCGCTCACGGTGTCAGTGGGTGGGCCTTAGTGCCAGTGCCATATCTAAAGGTATATGGCACTTCTGGCACTAGGCCCTTGG
Organism: Candidatus Acidiferrum sp.; assembly: GCA_035541055.1. Lineage (GTDB taxonomy): Bacteria > Verrucomicrobiota > Verrucomicrobiia > Limisphaerales > UBA8199 > JAPLUA01. The sequence continues at coordinate 23,922 of DATKNZ010000297.1, forward strand.
CACCAGTGCCAAAACCAGATTTGGCACTTATGGCACTTATGACACTTGGCCCATATTCATTGCCTAGAACGCGCGTTTTCATTTTGGGACTTGGCGTATTATCGGCTGCCATTTGTCGTTCGCTTTCGACTGGAGCACGCGGCCCGCGGTTTCCAATGACCTTTTCAGCCGGTAGAACGTGCTGCGGCTTATGCCCTCGGTCGCGGCTGCCTCCTGCCAAGCGGTTGTTATGAGCCCTCCGGGCGGCAGTATCGCCAGCAACTCGCCTTCGGTGTGTTCCCGCTTGCGCCCGCCTGCCTGCTTTAACTTGGACGGGTCAAGGCTATCGTCGGCAACCATGAGCGGGTACGTCCAGCGGACAACAAAGGGCGGCGCGGGCGGGAAGTCGCGGAGCGTGGCCTCGACCGTAAAGGCGTCCTGCTCCTCGTGCCTGGTGAAGACAAGCAAGCTGTCGGGGTCTCGGGCGAATACGCCGGATCCCGAAATCCGGTCAATGCTCTCCTTGGTGGCTTGGTTGCCCTTGGAGAAATGAGCCCCGAAAGCGACAGCAGCGCCGCTCTCAACGGCCAAGTCTTCAACGGCGTTTAAGAGGGCGGCAACGTCGCCGGCCTTGTTTTCGTCCGTATGGCCATAGAGCTTGTATATGGGGTCAAGAATGACTAGGGCGAAGTCCTGCTTAATGGCATCGGCAATCTGCGGCAGTAGCAGGTTGAAGTTGGCGGCCTTGCCCCTGAGGTTTGAAAGGACCAAGCGCCCGGGCTCAATCTCGATTGCCTTGGCGGCGGCAACGGCGTTCAAGCGCGACTGCCAGGACCAATCTTGAATCTCGAAATTGCAGTAAAGCACTCGGCCCGCGGCGGTATCGCGGCCAAGCCATTGCCGGCCATGTGATACGCTCAGCGCCACGTCTAAGAGCGTCCATGTCTTGAAGCTTTTGCTGCCGCCTCCTAACACCAGCTTGGAGCCGCAGTGAAGCATCCCGGCGATAAGCTCCGGCGGCTTTGGTATGGGCGCTGCGGAGAATACGCTAGCGTCCACCATTGCGAGGGCGGCCCGCTGCGGTGAGTAAGCCGTGGCCATGCGTCGGGCGGCATCCTGGACAACGGCCCGCGGAATTGCCGTGTCTTCCGCCTTGGTTATAAGGTCCAGGGCATCCTGGATGACCGCGCGGCGGACTCGGGCGCTTTCTATCGCGTCCAGGAAGGCGGGAAAGTTGGCTGCCGATGGTGTCTTGTCAGGCAGTGCGGCCACGTACTCGAGCCCGCCCGCCTCGCCGCCCTGGTGCTTGTCGCGCAGCCATTGGTGAAGGCTGACAACGTCCAGGGCCTTGCCGTCTATCCTCAGGCAGCGCAATCCGCGGAATGCGGCCTGGTGCCTCAGGTCGTAGAAGTGTTCAAGCTGCAACTGGTCGAGGCAGGTTTCCGCCTCGCCATTGGCGGCCCTCAGGACGCAACCAAGGGCGCCGGCTTCGGCGTCGGTGTCATGCGGCGGCAAGCGGTCAAGGCTTGGCGCCGGGGTCGGCAGATATTCGCTGGCGTCATTGGCCATAGTGACCTCCTGCCGGGGGATAGCGGCGTTGCTTTGGACGGCGCTCGAGTACTTCGCCATAGGACAACCCTGGACGCCAGCCACGGCGGATTAGCCGCTCAACTTTGGCCCGGTCGCTGCCGGATGCCCGGCTTGCTCGCATGTATCGAGACTTCACGCGCACCCCTTAGGCTGTGATTGCTACGCGACGGCGCGCAATCCACCCGTCAATGTCCACGCGCCGGTAACGGATTACCTTGGACGTTATGCGAATGAACGGAAGCCCGCGCGAGTGTCGCCACAAGCGCAAGGTGCGGGGTTCAACCGATAACAGCGCGGCGGCCTGGGTGTCGGTTAGAAGTTCGCTGGCGGGTTTCACTTCCGCCGGCGGCGTCGGCAAATCTTGTCTCATGCCGCGATAATCCCACGTCGCGGCGGACGCTGCCTGACAGTGTTCTGTACAGGAATCTGTCGAGTTATCGGGAAGCGGGCTTTTGCGCCGCGCGCGGCTTGGCGACGTAGCCAGCGGCTTTTAGGTCTGCGGCGGCAGCGGCAGCGGCGCGCTCCATATACGGGCTTGGGTTAGGCGGTCGCTGGCGTTGCGCTGGCGCTTTCGCCGCCTTCGTTGCGAATGGCGCGGGCGCGGTTTCAAACCACAGTCGGCGGCCTTGGCGGTCTCGAAAATGCAGGTTGCCGTCAACCTCTAGCGCGGAAATTCTGCCGCGCTTAAACGGCTTCAAAAGCAGCCGCTCGCGCTCTTTCGTTACTGCGGCCTCTGTCAAACGCGTTTGGCGCAGTCGGTTTCGACACACATCAAGCAAGCCAGACGGGCGCAAAAGGCACAGCTCTGGCAAGTTGTCTTTCTGTTCGGCCCAATGGTCCAGCAAAAACTTTTCAAGTGCAGTAGCTTGCAGAGCGTTTGGCTTTCCGGTTAAGGCCCTTCCTAGCCGCCGGAAAAACTCAAGGTCATTTCTGTCCAGGGCGGCCAATACCTGCGCGCGAGTGTGCGCGTCGGTTAGGGTGTGGTTGCACTTCGCAGCCGCCAGCGCGCAATCCTGCTCGAAATCAGGGAGCGGGTACTGCGTCGCGTTGCGCTGGTGTAGCTTAGTAAAGCCGGCGCGCCTTAGTGCCAGGGCCGTCCACGCGCGGCGAACGGACGCGACAATTGCGGCGCGCTCTGCCGGTGTCATGGGCTTTTCGAGTGTGTTACGCATACGCTTTGCAATCGGTTGCGGGTTTATCGGTGCGGACTCTGACAAGGCGCGCTTCCCTGAATTTGCCGCTCGCGTGCCGGCCAAGGGCGGAAATCTCTAGCACGTCGCCAAGCCGGATCCCGTCAAAGGCGGCGCGGCATGGCAGCCAGCCGCAATCTTCGCCGGCCAGGGCAAGCCGAATTGAGCCGCGCGCCATGTCCCGCTCTGCGGCGACGCAATCAAAGGTTTCGACGCGTTTCGCCTTAAACCATTGGCAGCCGTAGGGCGCGGAAAGCCGTTTCGCAACGCAGCCTTCAGCGCCAGCACGCAATACGGCTTGCAAGTAGTCGCCGCCGGGCTGTCCAGGGCGCGCCGCCGGAATGGGCCTTATCCAGTCAGGGAAAAGCGGTTGCAACGCCAGCAAGGCAGCTCTGCGCTCGCGTAGGGGCTGCCGTCGCAAGTCTTGGCCGTTGGCTTCCAACAGGTCAAAGGCGAAGTAGGCTTTGCCGACAAGCTCACCGTCCAGCGCGCAGCCGTCCAGCGTCGCCGGCAGCGGTCCCGGCAGTGGGTAGCGCAGGGCGCGGCCTCGCAATTCGCCAGCCGAGAGCAAGGCGCGCTTGCCGTCCGCCTTGGTTTCAAAAGTCCAGTCTGGCGATGCCTGCCAGCGCAAGGCGTCTGCCAGGGCGACGGGCTGCGGCGCGGGAAAGTCTTTGAAGCTCACTGCGCGGCCTCCGTTTTCAGGGCGACTACGTTTTCCGGCTGCTCTGGCGCAACGGCAAACCAAGCTATTGCGGCCTCGGGCTTCACAAGCTCGCGGTAGTGGCGGAAAACCACGGCGGGCGAGTTTCCGGCTTCAAGCGCAACCTGAGCGGCGTTTTGAATTGCGGCCAGCCGGTAGCTAATGAATGAATGGCGAAGCCCGTTGTCCTTCCAGGGCGTTGCGGCAGCCTTCACCGTTTCGGCGCGCACGTCTCGCAGGTCATTGTCCGTGCGCTTCCAGACTTTGCCCTTTTGATTGGCGTAGCTTGCGAGCCATGCGGCCAGGTTTGGCAGGATTGGCACAAGCCGCCGGCTGCGAGTCTTGGCCTTTTCGCCCGAGACGTGAATAAAGCCGCCAGACAGGTCTATGTCCTTCCATTCCAGCCGCTCAATTTCAGCCGTCCGCAAGCCGGCGAAAGCGCCAAGGGCCACAACCGGCAGAAACTCCATTGACGCGGCCTTGAGCAAGTCGGCAATTTCCTTTGGGGTGTAAATCTCGATTGCGCCGCCGTTGGCTGTAATGTGTTCCACGTCCTCAACCGGATTGCCGCCCTTGAAGATGTAGCCGCGCGACTCGGCAAAGTTAAATAGGGTGCCAAGCAGGGTGCGGAAATTCTTGGCCGTCTGCGGCGCGACTTTCAGGCCGTCAATCCAGCGTTGCACGTCCGCCGTTGTCACGCTGGAAATGTCCACGGCGTAATCTTTGGCAAATCGGCTCAGCCGGGCGGACAGGTCGCCAAGGTAGCGGGCGGACTTGCCGCGCGCGCGCTTGGCCTCAATAAGCTCGGTCACAACCTCAGGCACGCCGCGCGGCGTTACGCTGTCCGCGCCGTGCCGCTTGAAAAAGGTTGCGGCTTCAATCATCCGATCGCCGCCGAGTATTTCAACGCACTTGGCGACTGTGCCGGCGGCAACCTCCAAAGCCATGCCGGGCGGCAGCAATTCAACGGCGCGGCCATAGCTGGCAGCCTGGGCGTTTGTCATGCTGGCGGCGGTGGTCTGGCCGGTGCTTATTTGCCCGGCCAGCCTTTCGGCCAGGGCCAGGGCTTTAGCGTGCTTCGTGGTATCGTGGAAGCTGCGCTTGCCGGTGGTGTAATCCTCAACCTGAAAAACAGTGTAGTCCTTTTCGGCTGTGCTGCCGTCCCTTCGTTTGCTCTTGATGGTCTTTTGGCGGCGGTATATCTTCACCGCTACGTTGCCGATTTTGACAATTTCAGGTTTCCGGCCCTTGCGCTTAGTTGTCATGCTGTTAAATGTCGCAAATATGTCGGAAAATGTCAACAGCGGATTGAAAATATTTTCGGCAACCTGCAAACCAGTCAATGTTTGCAAGGGGTTTGGAGAGATGGCCGAGTGGCTGAAGGCGGCGGTTTGCTAAACCGTTGTACGGTCAAAAGCCGTACCGGGGGTTCGAATCCCCCTCTCTCCGCCAACCTCCAACAGCATGCCGCATTTCCGCATACATCCAGCTTGCAACCGACGGCCGCCGTCCGTGCTCCGCCGATCCGAGCCAGTACAAGCCTCCGGCTCAACTGACGAATGGGGATAAAGCCTCACCGTGGCCGGCGCCGTTTAGGCGGACTCCAGCTCAGCGATGAGTTTAGGCAGGAGCGCGTCCTTGGAGTAGCGCTCCGTTGCGGCCGCCAAGGGTGGGCGACTGCTCAGTGCACCATCATGGCGAAAATGCTGAATCACCTCGATCACCCGGTTCACGTCGCCGTGAGCGGCTCGGGCGCACCGGGCCTCTTTCCCAAGAGAGTCGAGGATTTCTGAGACGTGGCTTAGCTCTGGGCCAATGTAGAGCACGGGGGCGGCGACGACTAAAACGTTGTAAACTTTACAAGGATGGCCCAGGAGGCGTGAGAGCTCGACGAACAGCTCGATGACCTCGGTTTGCAGGGGGTCAAGTCCAGCCCCCGGCTGGCTGGGGACTGTACCCGATCCCGGTCGCTTCGTCTCGACGGCCAAGTTCATGGGCGGGATTGTAGCAGGCGGTATAATGAGTTCAATAGAAAATGAACAGTATGTTCTCCGTTTCCGGTTCCATTTTCGCCCGGTGAACAGAGCCGGGTGTTCGGGCATCGGGACTGATGTTCCAGCCAAAGCTCCCGCAGATGGACCTGGAGTTGTGGGACCAATGGGCACTTTTGCGGGCGGGGGCGCCAGGCTTCCACCTAATGCGTCCGGCCTAATCGTCGTCCTGGTCGCTGGGGCGGGCGAAGACGAAAGCGGCGTGGAGGGGGGCGGGCATGGGGGAATCCGCGCCGTGAACCGATCGCCAGATGATCTCGTTCAAGACAAGGTCGTCCGCGGCGTCCTCCCTTGAGAAGTCCATCCTGCGCGAGGCGCGGCTGCCCCAGGCCAGGGGGCTGTTGCGCTCGTCCAGGTCCACGTTGGGCGGCAGGGCGTCGTAGGGCCGCAGGTCGGGGGTGGGTTGGAAGGCGTTGAAGGCCGGGGTGGCGGCGGCATCGAACTGGGACATGGGCTCGAGCCCGAGGATAAGCTCGATGGTGTGCAGGACGCTGCTGGTGGAATACATGGTGGAATCCACGGCGTGCCGGCGCGCGTAAGGGCTGACGATAAACGCCATGCTCCGGTGCGCGTCCACGTGGTCGGGGCCGTTTTGGGCGTCGTCTTCGAGGATGAAGATGGCGGTTTGGGGCCAGAACTTTGAGTGAGTGACTCCGTCCACCAGCAGGCCCAAGCCGCGATCGTTGTCGGCGATGAGTGCGCGCGGGGTCCATCGGCCCGGCAGGGTGCCGCAGGTGTGGTCGTTGGGCAGGCGAACGATCTGCAGGCGGGGCATATCGCCCTCGGCCTCGAACCGGCCCAACTCCTCGAGGAACCGCTCCGCCCGCTTCACATCGCGGTAATTGGTGTCGAAGCAGTGATACCAGGGATCAAAGTGCCCTTGCAGTGCGGCCACGCGGGTGTGGTTGGGGTCTTTGGCCGTCTTGCCGGGGTAGATGAACTCGCCGTAGCTGCGGTAGCTTACCCCGGCTTCGCGGGCGCGGTCCCAGAGGTAACCGTTGGCCGGCTCGGCGATGGCGAAGAGCCCCTCCGACGGGAACGGATACTTGCCGCTGCCGTTGTGGCCGTATTGGAAGCGCCACGTCTTTTCCACGAAATCCGTGGCATAGGCTCCCATGGACCATTCGTGGCCCTGGGCGCTGACTTCGGCTTCCACATAGAAGTTGTCCAGCAGGACGAACTCGCGCGCCAGCTTGTGGTGGTTGGGAGTGACGTGGTCGGGGAACAAGCAAAGGCCAGGGTCGCCGTTGCCTTGCGGCAGGTCGCCCAGGATTTGGTCGTAGGTGCGGTTCTCCTTAATGACGTAGATGACGTATTTGATAGGGGTTGGCGTGCCCGGGCGGATAGGGACGGGGTTGCCTAAAGTGATGGGGCCGGCCGCGGCCGCCGGCCGTGGCGTGCACTGGTAGGCTTGTGCGGTGTAGGCGGCAAGCTGCGCGGGGAACTCTTTATCGGACGGGAGGTCAATGATGCTCAGCGCGCCAGGGAATAGTTCCTTGATGAACTGGGTGCCTTGCTCGGGGCCAGTCGGCTGGGGTCCTTTCGGGTTGGCTTTGGAACAGAGTCCTTTGGCATCGGCCACGAGCAGGCGTTTGCCGTCCGGGGTCACGCGCACGGACGTCGGATACCATCCCACGGGGATGAAGCCGAGCGACCGGCTTTTGCCGGGCGTGCTGACGTTGAACACTGCCACGTTATTGTTGCAGGCGTTGGCCACAAAGAGCCTGGTATCGTCGGGCGACAGGGCCAGGCTGTTGGGCATCGAGCCTGGGAGCGCGTTCGGAGAGAGGGACGCGTCGAGCGTCTCGACGGCCTTGCCGGTGGAGGTGTCGAGGACGGTGACGGTGTTATGGTTGGCGTTGGCGACGAAGAGGATGTGGCCGGAGCGGTTCAGCACCATTTCGTTGGGATGCTGGCCCGTGGCCCATCGTGCGACCACCTGGTTCGAGTTGAGGTCAACGACGGCCACACAGGAGCGGCCCCACAGGCTGACATAGAGCCGCCGCCGTTTCTCGTCCAAGCGGCAGGCGTAAGGGAACGGCGCGTCCGGCGCCGTGGGGTCGAGGGGGGCCCGGGCCCGTTTGGTGATGGCCGCCAGCTCCGGATCCATGGCCTTGGTCTGCTCGAAGGCCGAGCTCGAGCCACAGGCGGTGGGCGACAGCAAAATGTCCACGCGGTTAGTGCGCCCGGCCAGGTCCATGAGCGAGATGGACTGCCCCCACACGTTGGCGACGTACAGGCTCCGCTCGTCGCGCGAGAGCGCGAGCCCGCATGGAATGCCGCGCTGCCGCGCCTCCCGGACGCGCAGAGAGGCGTTCGCCGCCAGGCTGCCGTCCTTGAAATCGAATACACGGATGACCTCGTCCGCCGCGCCGCTGCAGTAAAGCCGGGCGCCGTTGTGAGAGAACTCCAGGCCGTAGAACGCCTCCGGCACCGGGGTGCGCGAGACGACCCTTGCCTCACGAATGTCCACAAGGGCGATCTCATGCCGTCCGTGGCCGCAGTGCAGGACCGCGGCGAAGCGCCCGCCGGGATGGAGCGCAATGTTTACCGGAAAGTCGCCAAGCGGGACCTGGTGCCCGGCGGGTCGCAGGGACCACTGGTTCGGGAGCAGCACCGACCCGTCCGCGCGGCAGCCGGGCAGGATCACGGTGGCGGGGTTATGGGTGATGGGCGATGCAGAGTTGGGCTGCGCCGGCGGCTGATGCTCCGGGGCTTGAGGGAGCTGGCGGGCGAGCGCGGACAGGGTGGCAAACACGATGCCGCAGCAGAGGACGTTGCGCAGCGGGGCTGTGAAGAGCCGGGTCATATCAGCCTCCTGCCGCACCGGCAGGAGCGGTGGCGGCGAGGGGTCCGCAGGGCGTCAATTGCATTGCGACGGCATGGCATCGTGCCGAGCCAGCATGAAGCGGGCTGGCAGGGGTGTCGCGGGCATGGCGTGCCAAAATAGGGGGATAATCGTGCCAAGCCGGTCTCCTTGCTCCAGATACTCTGTCCTCCACTTTGTCTTCCAGTTTCCGGCGAATCAGGAAGACAAAGTGCGGGACAAATTTATGGAGCAAAGTGGCAGGCAGCAGGTTTCGGCTGGACGGCACGAGCCGGAACGATTCAATATCCTGGCGCATGACAGGCCCTCGCACGGACCGATCATATGGCGCGCGCCGGCTCGCCTGCTGAGCCAAAGCCTTTTAGTCAGGCAGAACTGACATGAGCCGGTTCACCCCCTTGCTTGTTTCGCTGGCCGCGATTGCTTTTGCGTGGGGTAGCGCGGGCGCATCGGCAGATCAAAACGGGCAGCCGGTGGCGCGCGTGGTGCGGCAATATGCGCTGACTTCGGCAAATGATTTCCCGCAGCGCGATCCGCGAGACTGGCAGCTTTTGGGGTCAAACGACGGAGGCAGCACCTGGACTACACTGGATGTCCGCAAAGGTGAACTTTTCGGGCAGCGACACCAGCGGCGGCTTTTCAAGGTGGCAGACTCGCGGCCTTTCAATGTGTATCGCCTCCAGATTGAGCGGGTGCGCAATCCGGCAGTGGCGGATTGCGTCCAACTGGCCGAGCTCGAGCCACTCGGCGCCACCGAGGACGATTTGGAGCCCGCGCCGCTGCCGGAGGACCTCATCACCGCGCAGGAGGACAACCCGCCGCTGGAGACGCGCTGGAAGGTATTCGATGGGCGGGTCGAGACCAAATGGCTGGACCATGCGGCGCGCAACTCGGCCACACGGGCTTCGTGGATCCAATGGCAATACACGAGTCCGGCGGACCTGGTGATTACGAATGTGGGCCGGCTGCTGGCGTTACGCAACCGTGCGGGCCGGGGCTATGCCGTGCGGATCGAGGGGGTGGTGGCCGGTCGGCTGCCGAGCCCGAATGCATGGTGCCTTTGGGATACGACAGGAGCGTTGGAACTGCCCGCGGGTGCGGATGGCGAACCATTATTCCCGGGTGAGCGCGTGCTGGTCGAAGGGCGAAGCGAGTGGACGAATGGCGCGGTGGGGATCAGCCGGCGCGAATACCGCAACCTGGGAGGCAAGATTGCAGCGAAGCCGAAGCCCATCATGCCGGAACAGCCCATGGCGCCCGAGGACGACCTCCAATGGGTGCAGGCGGAGGGCCGAATCCAATTCTGCTCGTGGACGGATAACCACTGGGTGTTGGAGCTGGCTGAGAATGGGCGCAGCCTCGCGGTCTACGTGCTGCACTCGCAAGCAACGCAGAGCCCTCCCGCGTCCGGTGCGCTGGTGAGGGTGACCGGGATTTGCGGAGGCCTGCTCAACGGCGCGGGCGAGCGGGTGGCGGCGACGCTGTGGGCGCCTTCGCTGGAGGCCATCCAGCCGGTGGCCCCAGGGAGCGCTTGGACGAATGCGCCCGTAAGCCCGCAGTCGGTGCCCGGCACGAACGTGACCGCGTTGCTGACGAGCATCGAGCAAATCCGCCGCCTCCGCCCGGAGGAACTCCTGCGCCATCCCAGAGTCAGGGTGCGCGGCGTGGTGACGGAGCTGTTCGGCGCTTACATCCAGGAGGGCGCGGCCGGCGTGGAGGTGTGGTATGCCGGCCAGCCCGGGGCGACGTCTCCCAGGTTCCGTTCCTGCGTGGAGGTCGAGGCGCGGGGTGACTGGGCGAACGGCCACGGCCCGATCATTCGCGCCGAGCGCGTAACCGTTCTGGGACCGGGCAAGCTGCCTGAGCCGGAGCGCAGCACCTGGAGCGAATTGGCCAGCGGACGCATGGTGGACCAGTGGGTGGAGATCGAGGCGGTGGTCCACTCGACGGATGGGTCGCACCTGCTGCTCAACAGCGAAGGCGGGCAGTTCATGGCGACCATTCGCGCGGCCCCGGCACCCGCGGTCCGCAAGCTGGTGGATGCCACGGTCCGGATTCGCGGCGTATGTGTCGCGGCCACCGACAGCCGGGGCCGCATGCAGGGGATTCAGTTGCTGGTGCCGTCGCTGGAATGCGTGGAGGTGGCCCAGGTGCCGGCGGAGCCATTTGCGCTGCCGGTCCTGCCCATCGGCAGCCTGCTGCAGGTGCGAGGGCCGCAGGAGTTTATCCATCGCGTGCGGGTGCGGGGCGTGCTGACTTACCGCGAGGACCGCCGGTACTTTCTGCAGGATGCCACCGGCGGCGCGATGGCAGTGCCGCAGGAGGAGGTGGTGCTCAACATGCCTGCCGGCGGGTGGAGCTGGATGTTCGGCCAAAGCGCCGGCAGCAGCGCGACGCCGCCCGAGGAGTTGCAGTTGGAGCGCGGCGACCACCTCGAGGTGGTGGGTTTCCCCGAGATGCGGGGCTACTCGCCCGTGCTGACCGAGGTGCTGGTGCGCAAGGTCACGAGCACCAATACCGTGGCGCCGGTGAAGGCGACGGTTAAGGACATCGTGGGCGGCGGGCTCGATGCCACGCTCGTGACCATGGAGGCAGTCGTGCTGCGGCAGGAGACGGTCGGTGAGCATTGTGTGCTGGAGCTGCAGTCGGGCGAGCGGGCCTTCCAGGCGTTGCTGCCGGCCAAGGGCAGGCGGGCGCCGGCCATTGCGCCGGGCAGCCGGGTGCGGCTTACGGGCATCTGTCAGGTGGAGCCCGCGCCCTTCAGCGAGCTGGGACGGCGCATGGCGTCGTTCAAGCTGATGGTCGGGTCCCTGGCGGATCTGGTGGTGCTGGAGCGGCCGTCATGGTGGACTTTGAAGCGGGCGCTGGTGGTGGCGGGGGCGTTGCTGGTAGTGCTGGCGATTGCGGGCGGGTGGATCGGCATACTGCGCCGGCAGGTCGAGGAACGCACCCGGCAGTTGCAGCAGGAAATCGCCGAGCACGAGAAGACGGAGGCGCGGCTGGGGGAGGAGACGCGTCGGGTGCAGGCCGAAATTCAGGAGCGCCGCCGCATAGAGGCGGAGGTGGAGAAGGGCCACAAGCAACTGGTCAAGGCCTCGCGGCTGGCCGGCATGGCGGAGGTGGCCACCAGTGTGCTCCACAACGTCGGCAACGTGTTGAACAGCGCCAACGTGCTCGGGTCTGCAATCCAGGAGCAGGTGCAGCGTTCCAAGGCGCCCAGCGTGGGGCGGCTGGCGGCGCTGCTGGGTGAGCACCGCGCCGAGCTGGGCCGGTTTGTGACCGAGGATGGGCGCGGCCAGCAGTTGCCCGGCTACGTCGAGCGGCTGGCGGGCCACCTCGAGAAGGAGCAGGAGCAGTTGCTCGACAAAACCAAGGCCCTGACCGAGAGCCTCCAGCATATCAAAGAGATTGTGGCCATGCAGCAGAGCTACGCCCGGGTGTTCGGAGTGCTGGAAAGGGTGTCGTTGGCCGAGGTCGTTGAGGACGCGCTGCGCATGCACCACGAAGCGATGGCGCGGCACCAGATTCAGGTGGTGCGGGATTACCAGGACGTGCCGGCGGTTACCGCTGACCGTCATAAGGTGCTGCAGGTTCTTTTCAACCTGCTGGAAAACGCCAAGTACGCCTGCGAGGACAGCGCCAAGCCGGAGAAACAGGTCACGGTGACCCTCCACCAAAACGGCGCGGGGCGAATCCAGGTGAGCGTGGGAGACAACGGGATAGGCATCCCGGCCGAGAACCTCACGAGGATCTTCGTGCAGGAGTTCTCCACTCGCAAGGGCGGGCATGGGTTCGGCCTGCACAGCAGCCTGCTTACGGCGCAGGAAATGGGCGGTAGCCTCCGAGCCAACAGTGATGGCCCGGGCAAGGGAGCTGTGTTCGTGCTGGAGTTGCCTGCGAGCGCCAGGGACATGACGAATGACCCAGGCCAAATGACGAAGCAATGACTAATGACGGCTAGCCCAGCCTCATTCCTGAGCGCCACCGAGCAACATTGGCGCATGGCCAACACCTTTGTCATTCGACATTCGCCATTCCTTCGTCATTTGGCCTTCGTCATTCGTCATTAATCACGGCATGACTGCCCCCGACATCAACTCCAGTCCGCGCATCCTCATCGTGGACGACAACCCGAGCATCCACCGCGACTTCGACCTCGTGCTGCTCGAAAGCTCGGAGAACGCGGAATTGGAAGCCGATGAGCGGCGCCTGTACGGCAGGGCTGCCAAGCCCGCCTTGCTGAAGCCGCCCTACACGGTGGACCACGCCCTGTCCGGCCTCGAAGGGGTCGAGAAGGTCGCGCAAGCCCTGGCGGCGGAACGTCCTTACCAGTTAGCCTTTGTGGACATTCGCATGCCCGGCATAGACGGCGTGGAAACCATCCAACGCATTTGGGAGAAGGACCCTCGTGTGCAGGTCGTCATCTGCACCGCCTTCGCGGATTATTCCTGGGAGGACCTCGTGCGCCGGTGGGGCCAGACCGACAAGCTGCTCGTGCTTAAGAAGCCCTTCGACAGCATCGAGGTCATCCTCCTGGCCAGCACCCTGACGGAGAAATGGTCGCTCGCCCGGCAGGCAACGCTGAAGCAGGAAGAAATGGAGCGACTCGTGGCGCGGCGCACCCAGCGACTCCTGGAACTGCAACCGCGCGAGGCACCCGCTGAAGCTGCGGTCGTTCAGGGGACCGATGGCACGGCCGACAGCAGAGAGTTGCCACTGATGCTGTTGGTGGCCAGCGATCCGGCGGTCAGCGCGCAGGTGACCCAAGGTCTCGGCAACCTGTACCAGATCATGAAGGCCCAGGACGGCGAAGAGGGCTGGCGCCAGGCGCAGGAGCTGGTGCCCGACCTGGTCATAGCCGAACTGGCCTTGCCGCGGTTGGACGGGGCGGCGCTCTGCCGCGCGGTGAAAGGCACGGAAATGACGAGCCACATTCCCGTCATCCTGGTTGCCCCGCAGGGGCGGGAGGGCTCGCAAGCCCGCGCGCTGGAGGCCCGCGCCGACCATTGCCTCCCCCAACCATTAAGCCTGACGGTGCTAAAGGCACGCGTGGACGATCTGCTGCGGTCCGGCAGCAAGGCGAAGGACGAAGCCGGCACGGATGCCAGCCTGCCTGCCAGTCGGCTGGCCGTGACCCAGGCCGACGCCCAGTTCCTGAAGCGCGCCATGGCTGCCGTGGACCGGCACCTGTCGGACTTTGAATTCGACGTCGAGGTGCTGGCAAAGCGCATGGCCGTCAGCCGCCGCCAACTGTTCCGCAAGCTGAAGGCCGTGCCCGGCACTACGCCCAACGCCCTCATCCGATCCATGCGCTTGAAGCGCGCCGCCCATCTGCTCCAGGAATCCGAGATGACGGTCACCGAGATCACCTATGCCGTCGGTTTCTCGGACTTGAAGCATTTCCGCACCGTGTTCAAGGAGCAGTTTGGGGTGTTGCCCGGCGACTATCCCCGAAAAGGCGCGGACGGCGTCAGTGGTCAACCAACCGAGCATGGAAATCCCTAAAACCGTCCAGTGCCCGTATTGCGGGCAGAACCGCGACCTGCTCCTGGACACGAGCATTCCGGAGCAGCGCTTCGTAACCGACTGTGAGGTGTGCTGCCGCCCGTTCGAAGTGCTTGCGGAATGTGAACCTGGCGAAGTCCTGAGCCTGGAGGTAAGGGGCGGCTAGCCGCAATGCCTTTCGAGGGGGCTTCCCACATGCTTATCACCCCGTCACCTCTCCGTAGCCCCTCCGGAACCACACCGTCGTACCTCTAATAGGCTATTAGAGGTACGACGGTGTGGTTCCGGAGGGGTTACGGAGAGGTGACGGGGTGATATCAGAATGCAAACGACGCAGAGACAGGCCCTTTCATAGAATGCCGGGTGTCCGCTAGTGGAAACAGGAGGCGAACCATTGGTGAGCGCCTACCTCCGTCCGTTCTTGGCACGATTTCCCCCTGATTTTGGCACGAAATGCCCGCGACATATGCCGGGGTTTTCGGCATTCTGGCCCGGTAATGATGAGCCGCAAACACGACGGACAGCAATGACCGATCACCTCAAACGCTCCCCTGATATGAAACGAATCCTCATCCCACTCGCGCTGGCCATATCAACGCCGGTGCTCAACCTGCAGGCGGCGGCCCCGACCTCGCCGACCACCGTCACCTGGGCAGGCGCCAACCACACCCCAACCAATCTCCTGTGGAGCGTGCCTGGCAATTGGAGCCTGAACCGCGTGCCCAGTTGCGCTGGAACCAATGCCTATGGCGACAAGGCGGATTTCAACTCCAGCACCCAACCACCCTGTTTTCTGAACAGCGCGGCCCTGCCCTCCCAACTGGTCATGGGCGATGGCAACCCGAGCGTCCTGGTTATCCTCAGCGGTGGCAGCCTGTCCACCAGCAACTACAGCGGCGTCAACTCCTACAACGCCATTGGCTACAGCTCGCTCGCCCGCCTGGAGCTGAGGAATGGAGGCAGCCTGGTCAGCAGCAACCACCTCTGGATAGGCCTCAACAACAATGCCCGCGGCAATTTCGTGATGAACGGCGGGACGGCCTCTGTCCTGGGCATGACCGGCCTGGGCTGGAGCGGGGGCATCGGCATCCTGCAGGTCAATGGCGGGACGCTGAACCTGGCCCAGTGGAGTGACACGGCTTCAATCTCGGCGCTTTCCCAGTTGGACATCCGGGAGGGCACGGTAAACATCACAGGTGACCACACGGCTTCCATCGCTAACTACATTGCCGGCGGTCAGCTCACCGGCTATGGCGGCGTCGGAACGGTGAGTTATTCCCTGGTCACCAATGCAACCTCTACCCAGACGGTGGTCACCGCTACCGCTGCGCCGGGGGCCGGGGGACCTTATGCGCCAGGCACATGGCCGACCAATATCAATCCGAACCTGGTGGTGCATTACTGGACGGTGGATCCGTCGTTGCCCCAGCCCAATGCGAACTGGAATAACTGCCTGGGCCTGGTTGCGGGCGGCGACCAGGCAACAACGCCCGTCACGCTCCAAGGCTTAGCCGGCCAGCAGGCCACCCAGCCCAATATCAACGTCTATGACCAGAACTGGACCGTTTGGAACACCAATGGACTCATTGATGTCCTGCTCAGCTTGTATGGCGACGCGAATATGCTGCGCTCGGCGGTAACGGACCCGAACCAGTGCCGGCGCTTCCAGTTCCTGGAAGGCACGCTGCCGACCGATTCCTCCTCCACCGTCTATGGAAACAACCTGATTCCTACCAACGCCTACAATTCACAGTGGAACTGGTTGCTGTTCACGATCACCAACAACCTTCAATCCAACCTGGTGGACCGGCTGGTGGGCTCGCTCCGCACTAACGCGACGGGTTCAACCAACTTCGGCGGCATCAACGGCGGCACTATCCGCCTGCAGGGGCCGGACAACAACATGCAGGGCATCACGGTCCGGGCAGTCGCCTTCGGCCAGCACGGGGCCTTCGGCACGGCGCCGGACATCAACCAGTTCGCGTTGCCCAACGGGTCCTGCCCGCCGGTGCTCGATGCCAACCTCGTCGGCATTGATATCAACGCCGGCACCAGCAACTACCTGCAGGTCATCAATGATCCGGCAACCGACCAGGGCGTCACCTACGTCAGCAACCTCGGGCCGCCAACCGACCAACGAAAAGCGGTCATCCCGACCGGCGATTACCTCAATTTCGGCATTCTCAGCAACTACCTGGGGCAAGCCTGCAACGACAATGTCACCATGAAAGTCTGCGTGGACTACTACGATGACCCGGCCTACGCGGGCGGCATCACCATGTTCGGTCCCTATAATTATGCGACGGACAGTCTCGGGGACGTCGGGACCCTGCCCGGCGCAGACCTGGTGCTGCTGCAAGGCACCGGGCAATGGGTTCGCCGCTCGTGGACGATCTCCAACGTGAACCTGATGGGCGTGAACACGGCGCCGCTGACCGGCGGGCCGCAATTCTACTCGTTGAATGGCCAGGTGGCAGTTTCACGCTGCGAGATAGCCGTCTTGCGCGCAGTGGGCCCGCTCGCCGGCCAGGACCCGCTGGCCACGTGCTGGCAGGATCCGAACATCTGCCTGGGCGTCTATGGCAATTATGCCGAGCTGGATCTGGCCAATGGCGTCACCAACGGCGTGGATGTGGGCACGTCCGGGGGCGACCAGACGGAGGTGGTCGAGATGGCCGGCCCCGCCGGCGACCAGCGCCTGTCGGTCAGCCCGAATTATGCGCCCTCCTATTATCTGAACTTCCAGATCCTCACCAACGCGCTGGGCCCGGACAGCCAGGGCAACGTTTACCTGGCCATGACGGCAACCTATTATGATGATCCGGCGCTGGCGGGCCTGACGTTCTGGCCGCAGGTCTGGCACGTCCAGCAATTCAACTCCACCTCGTTCGCCTACATGAGTTCGACCAAGAGCATCGTGCTGCAAGGCACGGGGAAGTGGCGTGATGCGTATTGGGAAATCGGGAGCATTTTCCTCCAGGGTGTTGGCCAGGCCCATGCGGCGGCACGCTTCCAATGCAATGGCCCGCTGCACATCTGCCGAATCCGCTACGCGGTGATCCGGCCTTGCGGCGCCACCGCCGGCCAGAACCTGCTCAGCAACCCGGTGCCGCTGGCGGCCACGCCTGATACCAACGGCCTGGTGCGAGTGAGCTGGCCTTACCGGGCGCCGCAAGCCGCCCTGCAGGGCATCCCCGCTTTCGGCAGCGCCTGGGGCGCGGTGGGCGGCACCCCGGCCGTCGAAGGTGGAGATACGAGCGTGCTCCGCATCACCCCGGGCACTAGCCAGTTCTATCGCCTGAATTTAACGCCTCAATAATCGCGGCTCTTGTAGGGACCGCCTGCCCGGCCAAAAGCCGGGCGGTCCGCTTGGTCCGGCTGGCACATGTCTGCCTCACTTTGCTCACGGTCTCCAGGCTGCCTGTGCCTGGCTCTCTTCGGCGGCCTGTGGCTAACAGCTCCTCGGGCTGCGGAGGCCCAGGCGCCGCAGACGGCGGTCAGACTCTCCAGCATAACGCCCGGCACCGAGTGCGCGCAGTTGGTCTATAACGGCGACTTCCAGTTGCAGGGCCCGGCGGGCGGCAACGGCCACCCGAACCCCAACGGGTGGACCCGGCAGGCTGATATGTTTGTCGGCGCTGGAACCAACCTGGTGCCGATGGACGCCGGCGTGGCCGCCCTGGCCTACGTGAGCAACTCGGCGTCCGTCGGCAGCTATCAACGCACCATCACGCTGCTGCCGGCCACTGATTACGTGCTCAGCGCCTACTTGTGGAACATGGGCGACTCGGCCAATCACGTCACGACGGTCATTGACCTGGACGATGTGCCCGGCGAACCGCAGATCACCTTGTCCTACAGCTCCGCCAATGCCGATCAAGGTTACTTCATCTACCGCGGTTTCAACACCACGAACACGGGCACGACGGTCACGCTGCGGGTCTTCTATGATGGACTGACGGGGACTGGCGCCGCGGCCAGTTACTACCCGCTGGCTGCCCAATGGGACAACGTGGCGATCACGGTGGCCACCAACTTCCTCGCGCCCCAGGCCGGCGGCAACCTCCGGCCCCTGGTCAGCCTGACCAACCTGCGCGATGGGACCAATGTCCTTCTGGAAACAGTGCCTGCCTTGCTCCCGCTGAGCGCGACGGCGACGGATTACGACGGGACCATCAGCACCGTGGAGTTCTATGCGGGCACGGCCAAGGTGGGTCAGGCAACCGCCAGCCCGTACACGATTCTCTGGACCAATCCGCCTACCGGCTTTTACCAGATAACGGCCGTGGCAACGGACAACCAGGGCGCCAGCACGGTTTCTGCCCCGGCAGGCGTTTCGGTCTATACCTTGCCGCAGCCCGTTTCGCTGGCCATCGCCCGCCTGGGGACCAACATCCAGGTTTCCTGGCCCACCTCCGCCACCGGCTCCAGCCTCCTGTGGGCCTCGAATTCGCCGGCACGAGCCACCTGGCGGATCACTACCAATGCCCCCGCCCTGAGCAACAGCCAGTACGCTGTCACCGTGTCGAACGCCGTGGGATCGCAGTACTTCCGGCTGGGCCCCGAGGTTGACGCCAGCACGCTGAGCAACAAGCTCATGATGGGCTACCAGGGCTGGTTCGCGTGCACCAATGACGGCTCACCGGGCAATCAATGGGAACACTGGTCGAGCAGCAAGACCCCGGTCGCCACCAACCTGGTCGTGGATTTCTGGCCGGACATTTCGGAGCTGGGCTCCAACGAGCTGTTCAGCACGGGCATGAAGTTGCCCGACGGCAGCCCCGCCCGGGTCTATTCGGCCTGGAACCAGACCACGGTCGCGCGCCACTTCAAATGGATGAAGGACAACCATTTGGATGGCGTCTTCCTGCAGCGCTTCGGCTCCGAGCTGTCTAATGCCACGCTCCTCCCCTTCCGCAACCAGGTGACCGTCAACGTCCGTATCGGCGCCGAGACCTATGGCCGGGTCTTCGCCATCATGTATGACATCTCCGGCATGTCATCAAATGCGCTCCTCAGCACCCTGACCAACGACTGGCTTTACCTGGCCAACACCATGGGCATTACGAACAGCCCCAGCTACGTCCGGCACAAGGGCAAGCCCGTGGTGGCGGTCTGGGGCTTCGGCTTTACCGACCGTCCCGGAACACCGCAGGATGCGACAAACCTCATCGCCTTCTTCAAAGCCGCCGGCTGCACCGTGATGGGCGGTGTGCCGACCTACTGGCGCACTCTCAGCAACGATTCCCAGACCAATCCCGCCTGGGCCACGGCTTACCGGTCCTTCGATATCATCAGCCCATGGTCGGTGGGCCGGTACGCAACCACCAACGACGTGGACAACTTCCAGCTCAACCAAATCATCCCCGACCTGCAGGACACCAGGTCTCACGGCCTGGATTACATGCCGGTGATCTTTCCCGGCTTCTCGTGGCACAACCTGAATGGGGGCACGCTCAACCAAACCCCTCGCCTGGGTGGCGCCTTCTACTGGCGCCAGGTCTTCGATGCGATTGGCGCCGGCTGCAACATGCTTTACGGGGCGATGTTTGATGAGATGAACGAGGGCACCTCGATGCTCAAGATGGCGCCTACCGCCAACCAGCTCCCGGTAGGCGCTTCGCTGGTGCCGCTTAACGTAGATGGCTACGCGCTACCCAGCGACTGGTATCTGCAATTGGCCAATCAGGCGGGCAAGATGCTTCGCCACGAGATTCCTTTGCAGCCGCGCTTGCCGATCTCGCCATGACCCGCCGCGAGTTCGTTAAGATGGTGCTCGCCGGCACTGCCGGCCTGGGCCTGCTGCCCACGGCTACGCAGGCCGTCGAAAGAGAGGCCTTCGCCTTCCCCTTGTTGGGCGACCTGCACTTCGACAAGCTCGCCCGTCACGACCTCGAGGCGCTCCAGAAGGAGAAGCCCGACGACGTGCGCCAGGTTCGTGAATACAGCTCCCTCACGACGGACATCCTCCCGCGCCTGTTTCCGACGGTGCGTGAGACTGTATCCGCGTTGAATCGTTCATCTGCGACGACGGTGCCGTTCACGCTGCAGGTCGGGGACCTGGTCGAGGGCCTTTGCGGCAGCGCGGAACAGACGCAAAGGCTGGATGCCGACGCGCTCGCCTTCGTGCGGGAGGCTCGCTTGGGCGCGCCGTTCCTCTTCACCAAAGGCAACCATGACATCACCGGTCCGGGGGCGGCGGACGCCTTCAAGAGTGTCTTCCAGCCCTTCCTGGGCGAGCAGGCGGCCGCTCTCGGTGGGGAGAGGAAGCTAGCTACAGCGCGTTACCGGATCGCCTACGGCAACGCGCTGTTTTGCTTCTTCGACGCCTACGACCGCGAGAGCCTGGGCTGGCTGGAGGCGGAGCTGGCGCGGCGCACGGCGCGGCATTGCTTCATCGTCATCCATCCGCCCGTAGTGCCCTACGGCGCACGGGCAACCTGGCACGTCTTTTCCAACCCGCGCGACAAGTCTCAGCGAGATCGCCTGCTGGAACTGCTGGGCGAACACAATGCGTTTGTGCTGAGCGGCCACATCCACAAATACAACCTGCTGGTGCGCGCCACTCCACGCGGAGGCAAGTTCCTCCAGCTTGGGGTCAGCAGCGTCATCAGCGACCCGGCGCCCCAGCCGCAACACCTGCTCTCGGGCGTGAAAGCCTACAACAGCGACCAGGTGAGCGTGGAACCCAGCTTCTCGCCCTCGACCGAGGCGCAGCGGCGCGCGGTGTATGAGGCCGAAGCGCCTTCCGTGAAGCAGTTCCAATACGCCGACCTGCCCGGCTACGCGGTGGTGCAGGTCAGCGGGCCGCGGGTCACGGCCACCATCTATGCCGGCGTCGGGCGCCAAGCCTGGCGCACCCTGGCGCTGTCCGACCTGCTGGCGAGTTGAAATATGAAGCCATCTGGGACGGCGCATCCGCACACTATTGCGTGTTGCGTGTTGCGTGGGCACTCAACACGCAACAGGCAATACGCAACAATGCTCAGATGCATTCTTGTCCTCCTCTGCGCGTGGGTGCCGCTGGCAAAAGCCCAGACCAGGCTTAAGCTCTCCACCATCATCCCGGGCACCGAGCAAGTCCAGTTGGTCTATAACGGCGACTTCCAGCTCCAGGGGACCGCGAGTTCGACCAACACGCATCCCTATCCACTGGGCTGGGCTCGGCAGGCTGACATGTTTGCCGACCCTGGCGCCAACATGGTGCCCGCCGACGCGGGCGTGGTGGCGCGCGCCCTGGTCAACAACGGGGCGCCGGTCTCCAAATACCAGTGCACCATCACATTGATGCCCGCCACCGATTACATCCTCAGCGGCTATCTTTGGAACATGGGTGACTCCGCCAACCACGTGACGACAGTCATTGACATGAACGACGCTCCTGGCGAGCCCCAGGTCACGCTGAGCTACTCCGACGCCAATGCCGACCTGGGCTACTTTGTCTATCGCAGCTTCAATACCACGAACACCGGCACGAACATCATCTTGCGGGCTTTCTACGACAATCCAGTGGGCACAGGCGCCGCGTCCAGGTATTTCCCGGTTGGGGCGCAGTGGGATAACCTGGCTATCACGAAAGCCAGCGACTTCGTGGCCCCGGCGGCCGCCGGCTCGGGCACGAACCTCCCCCCAATCGTTCACCTCACCAGCCCGCCCGATGGCACGAACATCGTGTCTCCCGGCGCGCCCGTCACCCTCCAACTCACTGCCTCCGCGTCCGATCCCGATGGCAGTGTGACCAATGTGGCCTTTTATGCCGGCGTGACCAGGCTGGGGCAGGTCACCACCAGTCCCTACACCCTTTCCTGGACGATTCCGGCTTCCGGCTCCTACCAACTGACGGTCGTCGCGACGGATAACCAGGGCGCGGCAACTGTCTCCGCGCCCGTAATGGTTTCGGCCGCGATCCCCGCCATTCCGTCCGTCCCGGCTCTGCGCATCCTGCCCTCGGATACGAACCTGACCATCTATTGGCCGACCTTTTTCACTGCCTTCTCTCTGCAGTGCGCCACCAACCTGGCGGCGCCCGACTGGCAGATCGTGACGAATGTTCCCGCGGTGGTCGGCGATCAATTCACCGTCACCCTCCCCCCCGCTTCCGTGCAGCGTTATTTTGCCCTCGGCACGGCGGTGGACCCCAGCACCCTGACGGGCAAGATGCTCATGGGTTACCAGGGCTGGTTTGCCTGCCCGGGAGACGGCTCCCCTATGAACAAATGGGAGCATTGGTTCGCCAACCAGACCCCCACGATTCCCAATCTCACGGTGGACTTCTGGCCCGACGTGTCGGAACTGGACCCCGACGAGCTGTTCCCGACCAGCCTGAGCCTGGCCAACGGCAACACCGCGATGGTGTATTCGCCGTGGAACCCCAAGACGGTCCTCCGCCATTTCAAGTGGATGAAGGACAACAACCTGGATGGGGTCTTCCTCCAGCGCTTCACTTCCGAGCTGAGCACGCCGTCAAACTTCGCCTGGCGCAACGGCGTGGCCAGCAACGTCTGGGCCGCCGCGGAGACCTATGGCCGCGTCTTCGGCATCATGTACGACATCTCCGGCCAGAACGAGTCCACCCTCCTCCGCACGCTCACCAACGACTGGATCTACCTGACCGGCACCATGCACATCACCAATAGCCCGCGCTACATCCATCACCGCGGCAAGCCCCTGGTGACCATCTGGGGCTTCGGCTTCACCTCGCGCACCAACACGCCGAGCGAGGCGCAGGCGGCCATCGCGTTCTTCAAGGCGGCCGGCTGCACCGTCATGGGCGGCGTGCCGACGTACTGGCGGACCCTGAACAGCGATTCGCAGACCGATCCCGCCTGGGCAGCGGCCTATCGCTCCTTCGACATCATCAGCCCCTGGTCGGTCACCCGCTTCAACAGCATCTCCGGCGCCGACACCTTCAAGACCAACCTCATCGTGCCCGACCTGGCGGACTGCACCTCGCGTGGCATTGACTACATGCCGGTGCTCTTTCCCGGCTTTTCATGGTACAACCTGGAAGACGGCACCTATCCCCTGAACCAGATCCCCCGCCTGGGCGGCACTTTCTACTGGCGCCAGGCCTACAATGCCATCTCCGCCCACTGTACCATGCTCTACGGCGCCATGTTCGATGAGATGAACGAGGGCACCGCCATGCTCAAAATGGTCCCGAACGCCGCGAACCTGCCTTTGGGCGCCTCCCTGGTCCCGCTGAACATTGACGGCTCTTCCAACCTCACGAGCGATTGGTACCTACGCCTGGCCGACCACGCATCCCGCATGCTCCGCGGCGAAATCCCGCTCCAGTCCCAAATACCGATTACCCCGTAGCCGCCGGAACGTTTCTCTTGGCCAGGATGGCTTCCACAATCTTCTTGCCTAGCTCCGGCTCCTCGATCAGCGCCTTCTGGGCCGCTTCTTTGCCTTGCCCGATGAGCTGGCCCTGGAACTGCAGCCATGCGCCCTTCTTTTCCACGACTTCGTTGTCAAGGCCCACATCCAGGATGCTGCCCTCGCGGTTGATGCCGTGATTGTAGATGATGTCGAACTCCGCCTCGGCAAAGGGCGGGGCGACCTTGTTCTTCACGATCTTGACCTTCACGTGGTTGCCGATGGCATTGCCGGCGGCGTCCTTGAGGGTGTCCTTGCGCCGGATGTCAATGCGCACGCTGGCATAGAACTTCAGGGCCTTGCCGCCGGGGGTGGTCTCGGGGTTGCCGAACATGACGCCCACCTTCTCGCGCATCTGGTTGGTGAAGACGCAGGTGGTTTTGGCCTTGGCGAGGAGCGCCGTAAGCTTGCGCAGGGCCTGGCTCATCAGCCGCGCCTGCATGCCCATTGTGGCCATGCCCATCTCCCCTTCCAGCTCCGCCCTGGGCACCAGCGCCGCGACGGAATCAATGACGATCACGTCCAGCGCGTTGGAGCGCGCAAGGGTCTCACAGATGGACAGGGCTTCTTCGCCGCTGTCGGGCTGCGAGACGAGCAGGTCATCCAGGTTCACGCCCAGGCGCTTGGCGTAAGCCGGGTCCAGGGCGTGCTCGGCGTCAATGAAAGCCGCCAGGCCGCCGGCTTTCTGGGCGCTGGCGATGACGTGCAGCATGACAGTCGTTTTGCCCGAAGATTCCGGGCCAAAAATTTCCACCACCCTGCCGCGCGGGATGCCGCCCACGCCGAGCGCCAGGTCCATTGCCAGCGCGCCCGTCGGGATGACCTCGATCTGCCGCAGCGCGCGCGCGTCGCCCAGGCGCATGATGCTGCCGTCGCCATAGGCCTTGGTGATGGCGGAAATGGCGGCATCCAAGTCGCGCTGCCGGGCGGCCGCGGCTTTGGCAACTTCGGCGGGCTTCGTGTCGGCGGCGGGGGCTTTCTCGGGAGATCGTTCAACAGTTTTAGGAGGCATAGTCGTGTATAGTCAGGTTTGGGACCTTATTTGCAAACGCAGGCATGTTGCGCAATCGCCGTCCGCACGTCAATCCGTCTCTGCCAGCACCGGGAATTCTTCCAAGCTCAGTTCCAGCTTGCAGGGGGATGCGCCGGGATGTGCAGGACACTGCGGAGCGATTTGGGTGGCAGAATGACCGTCGCGCCATGCACACGATTGGTGCGGGCCTCGGAATTGGAGTTGTACAGAAGGACTTCCCCGTTAGCCAGCAGAGTGGCATAAACCCCGTCAAAGCCGGTGTCCACCTCGGTGGCGTCGGCCTTCGTAGCGTCCAGCCTGGAGAGATTGTAGGCGGTATCGCGCACGAGTTCGTTAAAACTCGCTTGATCAAGGTCAGCAGCGGCAATCACCCAGCCCTTGCCGTGGGGAACGCCCCAAATTGCCGGTCGCTTCTCCACGCCGCCCAGTACCACCGTGCCTGGGTGGAGATCGCTGACCGTTGCGCCCGCCCGGCTGCCGGCATGCAGGTTCAAGTGACGCAGGAAGGCCGCATTCTGGATTTCGAGCGCCCCGCCCGCCTGCCAGGAACTGCGTGGAGTCAGTCCGAGCAGGGCGGAACTCAACTTGGTCACCCCTTCAACGGTCTGCGGCACTTCCTTGCCCCACCAAACGAGCACACCGCCTTTTCTGATCCAACCTGCCAGGACTGTCAACGTGCGCTCCTCGACGCAGTTGCCCTCGACCCAAACGAGCACCCGGTAGAGCTTGAGCGCATCATCCGCAACCAGTTCTTCGTCCACGACGTCGAAATCCATTACGTCACGCAGCCGCGCTCCTACGGCTTCCAGCAGGGGCGGGAAGCCATTCGTCAAGGACAGGCGATGAGCCGTCGTCGGAAAGAACAGGGCGGCATCCACCACAGGCTTTTCGCGCGTCAGGTAATTCGCGTATTCGCGGAACACGTTGGCGGCGCTGACCGGGTTTTGTCCCCAGTCCCAGAACCCATAGTTGCCGCACGACACGGCCTCCATGATCCGGCTCACTTCGCCTTCGGGCGTTATCGCGCCTGGGGGCTCAAGCCAGTGCGGCACGCCGTACACCTTGCAGGGGGTCGCAATGCGCTTGATCATCGCGGCATAGCCTTGCGGAAAGGGCGCGTAGCCGCCGTGAGTCGAGCGGATATGGACGCCGTACTGCCGGGCGATTTTCGGGAGCGCTGTCGTGTCCTGGCCGTACATCAGGTTCTCGCTGCCGCCGCCGACCGGCAGTTCGAGCAGCGCCTCCGGGAAGTAGTGGCGGGCAATCCGGCAGACCTCGCCGGTGAACCTCGTCATGCTCCCGCAATACCACTCCATGAAATCCAGCCAGTAGCGGCGTCCCTGCGAGGTGCCGGGAATTCTGACCGTAGGGTCGGATGCCGCCGGAGGATAAGTCACCTGCTCGAATTGAGCGAACTGCGTCCCCCAGGTCGAATTGAGCCTGTGCAGGGTGCGGTACTTGCTGCGGGCGAATCGTCGAAAGGCCGCCCGTGCAAAGACGTCGCCGCACCAGAAGTCGGGCAGCGCCGTGCCGTTCTTGCCAAACCTCTTTGGCTCGTCAGGATGCCAGCCCATGGGGAAGATCGTCTCGCCGAAATCGCCGTGGATGCCCAGGTAAATGGCATACAGCTTGTTAGTGCCGTGGCCGTAGTGTTGGGCGAGCGCCGCATAGCCGTGGTCGAACCAGGGCACAATGTCAGGACTCCAAATCGAGATCGCCGCGAGCCGGCGCTTCGAGCGCAACCCGACGGAAGGCACGAACCTGTCGGTGTTCTGATACCATTCGGGTGCCCAGTGGAAATGCGGAAAATACTGCCACTTCATTCCCGCCTGTTGCATCGCCGCCAGGCCCGCATCCGCGTTGGTCCAATCCCAGCGGCCTGGCGCAGGCTCGTTTACGGTCAAATGGTCCGAATCGGTTTGGGCGTGGGAGAACCCGAGCGACTTAACCAGGAGATTGTTCTGCTCGCTCATGACGCTGGTGCCGAGCAACATCGGCGGCCCTGGCTTGCCGGCGCGTGGCGCGGGAACTGGCAAGCCCGAGTCACGGCCCGGCGCGTCGGCGGCGAAGGCTAACGTAATCCCAACTATGAGGCGAAGGACATACATTGGGGCACTAGTTGGTTGGCGATAGACCCCCAAGGCTAGCCGGCTTCACGCCAACCATAGAAAATACCAATGCCTGGGCTTCTTTGGCTTGGCCGGAAACTCCGGGGTTTCTGACGTTGCTGGCGTCTGCTCGGCGCTCTCGACTGACACGGCCCGGACTTTGAGCACGCGGCTTTGCGCGATCACATCCTTCCCGCCCGTGTTGTCCGTGAAGTGATAACTTGTCCCTTTGAGCTTAGGCTTGTCGAGGCAGAGTATCTGGTCCCCGTTACGAAGGGTGATGAGATACTGGTGCGCACAGCCACACAGGACGACCAGGCCAACCAGCATGAAAGCCAGCTTCAATTTGGGCTTAATTAAATTCAGCATAACGCTTCGAGGGAGCGTCGGGCTCATGCCTTTGAGCGCCACCAACGCCAGATCCCGCGGCGCAATCTATGCGGAAGGCATGGCTAGAACCAACTAAAACATCGAGCTATGCCTTGTGCCCGCCCTCCCAAATCGCAATAGTCGGATGGTGAACAAACGCGAGATGCGGACCTTCAGTCTGAAGGCCGGGCTGCTGTGGTTGAGCCTTGCGGCATTCTGCGTTTCGCCTCCTCGAATCTCTGGCGCCACGCCGCCTCCTCCGAACGTTCTCATTATCCTCACAGATGACCAGGGGCGAGGCGATTATAGCGCGTTCGGCACAAGGGATATCCGCACCCCAAACATGGACCGGCTGTTCCGCGAAGGCATGACCTTCCAGAACTTCTTCGCCAACAGTTGCGTCTGCTCGCCGTCACGAGCGGCGCTGTTGACCGGCTGCTACCCGGATCGCGTCGGCGTGCCGGGCGTGATACGGGAGGAGACGCCGGACGATTCCTGGGGCTATTTGCTGCCGAGCGCAAAGCTGCTGCCGCAAGTGCTCAGGCAGGCCGGTTGCCACACCGCGATCATTGGCAAGTGGCATCTGGGCATCGGGTCGCCCAATACGCCGACCGAACGTGGCTTTGAGCTCTTTGAGGGCTTCCTGGGCGACATGATGGACGATTATTGGACTCATCGCCGGCACGGCCTCAACCTCATGCGGCACAACCAGGAAGTGATCGATCCACCGGGGCACGCCACCGATGTCTTCACAGGCTGGGCGTGTGAGTACCTCGAGGAGCGGGCCAAAACCGGCCAGCCATTCCTGCTCTACCTGGCTTATAACGCTCCGCATGATCCGATTCAACCGCCACCCGAGTGGCTGGAGGCGGTCAAGCAGCGCGAGCCGGGCATCTCGGAGAAGCGCGCCAAACTGGTCGCCCTGATCGAGCACTTGGATTCCGGCATAGGCAAGGTGCTCCAGACGCTGGACCGCACGGGCCTGGCCACCAATACGCTCGTCATTTTCACATCCGACAACGGTGGCGTTCTGGCCAACGGCGCGAACAACGGCCCGTGGCGCGGAGGCAAGCAGCACATGTACGAGGGCGGGTTGCGGGTACCCGGAGCGGCCCGCTATCCGGGTAAAATCCCGCCCGGCAGCAGCACGGAACGCCTGACCCTAACCATGGACATCTTCGCAACGGTCTGTGAGGCACTGAATATGCCTCCACCTGCGGAAGTGGACAGCGTGAGCTTCTGGCCGACGCTCCTCGGCCAGCCTGGGCCCGAACCCAAACGCGACCTGTACTTCGTGCGCCGCGAGGGCGGAGCCGCCTACGGTGGAAAGAC
Organism: Candidatus Acidiferrum sp.; assembly: GCA_035541055.1. Taxonomy (GTDB): domain Bacteria; phylum Verrucomicrobiota; class Verrucomicrobiia; order Limisphaerales; family UBA8199; genus JAPLUA01. The sequence continues at coordinate 51,987 of DATKNZ010000297.1, forward strand.
GATCGAGGCGTATCGGCGCGGCGATTGGAAACTGCTCCAGGACAGCCCCTTCGCCCCCTTGGAGCTGTTCGATCTCAAATCAGATCCGCAAGAAGCGACCAACCTGGCCACGACGGAGCGGAGGGTTTTTAACCAACTTGAAGCCGGGTTGCGCCAACAGATTCAGCGCGGCGGGCAAGTCCCCTGGCAGCCGCCGCAGCCGAGGACGCCGTGAGAATCCGAGCCTACTTCCATTCCTTTAGCACGTCCACCAATGGCGGCCACTCGGCCAGGGCGGGAATCCTGACCGCACCCCAGGTTGTGCATAGATAGCCGACCACCTGGGGGCTTTGCTGCTGGCGGGAGTAATTGCTCAGCGCTTGAGCGGCGCTCAACGATTTCCAGCCTGCGGGCCAAACTCGAAACCCCTTCCCCACCAGAAAGGGCACGGAAGGATAGTTGGTCCGCAGCTCGTAGTGCCAGTCGCACAGGACGATGTCTTTGGGGATCAGGTCCACCGCTCCCGCCGTTCCGTTCCGGGCGGATTCCCACTCCCCGTAGCCCATCGCCTTGTCGTCCAGCAGGCGGTCGGCCCAGAGAAACATCTCCCAGTGCCGCTCGTCCACGACGTGGTGGTGAAAGTCGTTGACCGCCTTCGCAAAGAGCTTCGCCGGATCGTGCCCCTTGCAGCGCGGGCAATACTCCGAGCCGATGATGAAGACCTCGTCCATCCCCGCATGGAAGGCGGACGCTTCAAAGGCCGTCACTAGTTCGTCCACCAGCGCAAACACCACTCTATTAACCTGCGGGTTTTGTGGGCACCAGCTCCGGCAGTAGATGTTCGTGTTGTTCGGATATCGGCCAGGTGTTTCATCGAACTCTGGATATTTAGCCAGCAGAGCCGCCGTCGTCTTGCTCCAGGACTGGTGGCCCAGGCAGTTGATTTGGGGAATGAGGCGGATGCCCAGCCGACGCGCCTCGGCGGCGATTTCGTGCGCACGGGCCTGCGTGACGCAGCCGCGCGAGCTGAGTTCAGGATGGGACTTGAACTCGAAGTTGTAATCGGTCTCCAGCACGAGGGCGTTCACACCTGCGGCGGCGAGCTTCGGGAGTTGCTCCTGGAGCGCGGCCGCCTGGGCGTCGCTGCCCAGGAGCAGGTGAACGCCCCGCAGAGCCGTCTTCTGCCCTTGCGCCTTCGTCCTGCCAGCCTGCGAGGGTTTAGAGCCGACACTGCCGGTGCGGCAGCTCGTTGCCACGGCGAGAAAGATGATGAGCCAGAATTGCAGAGGCGGTTTCATGCTTGATCGGGAGAGCATCAGTCAGCTCCGGGTGAGCTGCAGCCCGGTGTCCGACAGCGCGAAGTCCACGAAGCGCGCGCGGGCATTGGGCGGGCACGCGGTCAGGGTCTGCCTGATCCGGGCGGCAGCGGTCTCATCTTTGGCGAAGAGGAGCAGGTAGCCGCCGCCGCCCGCGCCGAGGAGCTTGGCGGCGCCCAGGTAATCCTGGACGGCGTCGAGGATTTGTTGGACGGCCGGCGGGTTGGTGCCGGCATCCAGGCGCTGGTTCAAGGCCCAACTGTTCCGGATGGCTGCCTGGAGCATCGCGTAATCACACTTCTGGATGGCCGCGCCCGCCAGGTCGGCGTTCGCGCCGATGTCCGCGATGATCCCCAGGTGCAGCGGTGAGTTGAGGAAAATGCCGCGCACGATTTCAGCCAGGATATTCTTCGCGAGCCGGGTCAGGCCGGTGTAGTAGAGCAGGATCGAGCGGTTGGCGTATTCGTGGCCGAAGAGGTGGTGGGGCAGCCAGCGGATGGAGGGTTTCTGGGCGAGGCCGGGAGCGCTTTCGATGAGCTTGATGCCGCGGAAGATGGCGCCGGCCTGGTCCTGCCAGCCGCCGCCGGTGGTGAGCATTTGCTCGAGCGCCAGCGTGCGGGTGAAGAGCACGTTGCGGTCCCAGTCCAGGCCGCAGAGATCGCCCAGCGCGGCCAGGACGGTGGCGGCGAGGATGCTGCTGGTGCCGAGGCCGGAGCCCTTGGGGACCGCGGAGAGCAGCGAGAGTTCGATGCCGCCGCCAAACTCGCGGAGCTGCTGGTCCAGGGAAGCGAAGCCGCCGTTCGCGTGAAAGCGCGGGAGGAAGCCCGCGAGGGCCAGGGCCGCCTTGGCCAGGGCGAACGGGCGGTCCGGCTGGCCGAACGTGTCCAGCTCCGCGTAGGTGCGCACGCGCTCCTCGATGCCGAGGTCAATCGAGCGCATAACGAGCTCGGGGGCTTCGGAGAGCCGGGCAAACACCTGGATGGGCGGTTGGCCGTTAAGGTCCGCTGCCAGGTTGAGCACCTTGCCGCCCTGCTCGATGCAGTAGGGAGGCGTGTCCGTCCAGCCACCGGCGAGGTCAAAACGCACGGGGCTGCGCGCCCACACGATCTGGTCCTCCAGGGCCCGGGGGCGGGGGCAGGCGGGCGCAAGCTGGGCCTCGTGGGCGATCATCTCGCGGAGCCGGGCAAAGGCGCCCGCCTCGAACTGCTGCCAGTTGGGCTGCTGGCGATGACGCAGCACGGCGGAGCGAAAGATCTGGTCGTGCACCACGCGCAGCGGATCGTCCTCTGGGCTGAAGCGCAGTTCGGGAAGCTCATCGCTGCCGGCGGCGTAGGCCCGCGCGGTGGCCTCCAGGTCCAGCCGGAAGAAGACGCTGCGACGGAAGTTCTTCAGCATGGGCTGCAGGCAAGTCTCGCGCAGCCGGGCGCGTTGCTGGTAAAGGCGGCGCACGTTGACACGCTCGCAAAGCTCTTGCGCGGAGAGGCGGGGCAAACGGCGCCAGGTGGAAGCCAGCTCGTGGTCGGCATCGGACGGCTGGGCAAGAAGCCATGTTACGAAAGCGGGGTCAATCTGTCCCGCCGGCACGACGGGAAAGATGCGGCAGGCTTGCAGGTCGGCCCGCGGGTCAATGCCGCACTCTTCCAGGCCAAGGCCGCGCGCCTTGAACCATTGCCGTGCAGGCCCGCCGAACCACTGCGTCGCATCGTCGCCCAGGGGGCCGTGGAACGTGTCATTGAAACCATAGGCGCGAACGCAGACCTCCTCTTTGTCGCCGATGGGCACGAAGTCCAGGCATTGACCCGGCTGCAGGCGCAGCGCCCAGTTGTTATCAGGCACGCCGGTCAGGACATGTTGCGAGGCGAGCTTCCAACTGGCCGGCACGACGCTGTTCTCCACCCATAGGCTGTGATTGCCTTGCCGGCGCAGCGCGGCGTCGAAGCGCGAGTTCTGCGTGACCTGGTCGGGTTGCTGGCCGGTCGCGGCGCCTCCGGCGGTGGACTCGTCCAGCACGAGGTTCTGCAGGGCGGCAACCGAGGCAATCATCTGTTCGCTCGTCCCGAAATGGTAGAACTGCGCCTCGGGCAGCGGCACAACGGCGCAGGAGAGCGCATTCACTTCGGCGTCCTGGACAGTCGGCGTGCGGCCCAGGGCCAGGCCAAACTGGGCATAGAGCTCGTAGCGTTGCGGCCCCGCGGCCCCGAAGTCACTTCCCTTCCAGCCACAGCGCCCCATCAGCACGCTCAGGGCCCGTCGGCTCAGCAACCACATGCCGGTGTCCACCAGGCAGAGGTGCGTCTCGGCCAACTCCCGGATGCGCGCCGCCGGCGGCTTCTGCAGGAAGAACGCCAGCTCCGTGGGGCTCCGGCGCGGGGAAACGAAGACCCCGAAGTCCTTGGCTCTCTCGGGCGGCACCCACATGCCGAGGCCAAGCACGTCCGCCTCGGGGAACGGCGGCAGATTGCGGGCGAAGCGCAGCAGCACGTCGCCGCTGGTGATCAACGCCGCCATGGCCGGCCCGGCATGGGCAAGGACGCGCTCGTAATCGGCCAACTGCAAATCGAGCAATGACTGGTCCAGCCGCTGGCCGCGGGACCAGCGGAAGACGGGAATGGGCATGAGCAGCTTGCCGGTGGGCGCGTAGGCGGGCAAGCGCCGGCTCTGGCCGCCGGCGTGGAGGATGAGCTTGCGGCTCTGCCCCAGCCATTCAGGGAAAGACCGCTCCGGCGCGGTTGCCTGCCAGGCCGAGGCCAGTAAATGGGCGGTGCCCCCGGCGGAGCCCAGTGGCCGGTTCGCCGGATCGCATCCGGCGAACCACTCCGGCCGACGGCGGCCCTCCAGCGTCTCGAATTCCTCGGCCATACGCGGAGGCAGAGTGAGCAGATACTGGATCGGGGTTTCGACGCCGGGCATTGCTTCTGAACCGAAGGATGAAGATGGGGCCGCGGTGATGTCGAGGCAATTTGAGCGGAACACGGCGTTCATGAAAGGTGGTAGGGACGCGTTCCACCGCGTCCTCATCTTCCCGAGATAGCAGGGGCGCGGTGGAACGCGTCCCTACCACCCTTCATGAATTGGCCCTGGGTATGGCAGGGGATGTCCTACTCGGTTTCGAGACCGACCTGTGCGAGGTTGTCCAGGAACACGAATGAAGGCGCATACACGCACTGTGCCCGGAGATGGGGGGCAGTCATTCGCATTCACCCTCATCGAGTTGCTTGTGGTCATTGCCATTATTGCCATTCTGGCGGCGCTGCTGCTGCCGGCTCTGGCCGGGGCCAAGGAACGGGCCCGGCGCACGGCCTGCGTCAATACGATGCACCAGTTCCTGCTGGCCGCGCACATGTATGCCAACGATAACGGGCAGTTCCTTCCCAGCGGCACTTCCGACAGCACCACGCCCAATGGTGTGCTCGATGACTCGGTACCGGTGCTTTCGGGAGTGACCCGCACCCAGATGATGCAGTACGCCGGCAGCTACAAGATGCTCGGCTGCCCCAGCCTGGGCGCGCCATTCAATACGGCAGAGGGCTGGTTCCAGGATAACTATGGCTTTGTGATCGGCTACAACTACCTCGGCGGCCATGCCAACACGCCCTGGCCGCTGTTGCCTGGCGGCGAAGTCTGGGTCTCGCCGCAGAAGTTGACCGACGTCAGCACCAACCTGGGGCCCACCTCGCCTCTGCTGACGGACATGAATGACTGGTCGCCGGGCTTCGCCGGCTCCACGGTCCCGCATGGCCGCAGCGGCCCTGTTCAGGCCAGCGGGGATTATAGCAACCCCGGTGCGGGCGGCCTCTCGGCGGTTAGCCTGGGCGCCACGGGCGGGAACGTCGGCAGCATGGACGGCTCGATCACCTGGGTCCCGATCAAGCAGATGAAGGTGCGCCGCGGTTCGCAGCAATACGATACCGACGGCTGCTGGGCGTTGTGGTAGCGTGCAGGAGGTAGCGTAAGCCTCTGGCTTGCGATAGTCCGAACAATCCTCTGAATTCTTCGGATGGCGGCAACCCAGAGGGTTGCCGGGACGGGCGCAAGCCGGAGGCTTACGCTACTGGTGTCGATTCTGCCGTATCGGTATGCATGAAATGGGCAAACTGCTGGTCGTGGTGGGGCTGGTCCTGGTGGCTGTGGGCGTCTTGCTCTGGTCCGGGCTGGGCCGGGGCTGGCTGGGCCGGCTGCCCGGGGACGTCCATTACGCGCGGGGCAACTTCAGCTTCTACTTCCCCGTGGTGACCTGCCTGCTGCTGAGCGTGGTGCTCACGCTACTGCTGTGGCTGTTTAGGAGGTAGGAGTCTTGAGTCCAAGGTCTAAAGTCTTGGGTCATCGGCCATCAGCGCAAGACCTAAGCCTGGGGCCGTGCGCGCCGGCTGCATCTTGCCGCTGGCCTTAGTTTGATAGGGATGCCTCGCCGAGGCGTCCGTTTCCCACGCACGCGGACGCCTCGGCGAGGCGTCCCTACCTGGAAAAGGACAGAGCTGAGATGCACCCGCGCGCGCTCCGTCCGCCACCTTCTCCTTTGCTTACGCGCGTGCCCGGCGTAGATTGTTGGTTTGAGTCCATCAGGGAATTCGAGGCCGTGAGCAAAGAATTCATACGCATCGGTGGGGCACGTGAGCACAACCTCAAGAACCTCACCTTGAACATCCCGCGCGACAGGCTGGTCGTTATCACCGGCCTGAGCGGCTCGGGCAAGTCCTCCCTGGCCTTCGACACCATCTACGCCGAGGGCCAGCGCAAATATGTCGAGTCCCTGTCCGCTTACGCCCGGCAGTTCCTGGACCAGATGCAGAAGCCAGATGTGGACTTTATCGAGGGGCTGTCCCCGGCTATTGCCATCGAGCAGCGCAGCTCCGGCTCCAGCCCGCGTTCGATCATCGCCACGACCACTGAAATCTACGATTACCTGCGGCTGCTCTACGCGCACGTTGGCCAGCCGTATTGCCCGGAGACCGGCGTGCCTATCGTGCGGCAGACCACGAGCGACATTGTGGACCGTATCCTCGCTTTGCCGCCGCGGACGCGGGTGATGCTGCTGGCGCCCGTGGTGCGCGGGCAGAAGGGCGAATTCCGTGACGTCGTGGAGCGGCTCGCACGCGAGGGCTTCGTCCGCGCGCGCGTGGACGGCAAGTTGGTGGAACTGGCGGATGGCGTGCGCATCAAGCTGGACCCCAAGGAAAAGCATACCATCGAGGCGGTGGTGGACCGGTTAGTGGTGGATGACAAGATCCGCGTGCGGCTGAGCGATTCCGTCGAGACTGCCCTGCGTTGGGGCGAGGGCGTGATGCTTACTTTGCACCAGGAGCCCGATGGCCAGTCTCGAGTCTCGGGTCTGGAGTCTAAAGTCCAGGGCAGGCCGTCCGTAGTGCGTGTGTCACAGCCCGCGGTCGGCGGACCACGGGCTGAGGTCCGCATGCAGCCTGCAGCCTTGGCCACCACGCACCACGCACCACGCACCACGCCCCTCGCGCCCCTCAGCCCTCCGCCCTCGTCCCTCACCTCCGCCCCGTGGATCGAGACGCTCCATTCCAACCGCAACCTGAGCCCCGCGACAGGCAAGACCTACGAGCCGCTGACCCCGAAGCATTTCTCCTTCAATGCCCCGGCGGGCGCCTGCCCCGTCTGCCATGGCCTGGGCCAGAAGCTCGTCTTCGACGAGGGCCTCGTCGTGCCGGATCCCGAGAAGTCGCTCGAACAGGGCGCGATCCTGCCGTGGCGTCGCGGCGGCAAGCGTATGGTGGTCTATTACAAGGGCATGCTGCGCGGCGTCACCAAGCACTACGGCCAGAGCATGGAGGTGCCCTATAAGTCCCTCCCGGAGGACTTCCAGCGCATCCTGCTGTGGGGCTCAGGCGAAACCGAGGTCGAGTTCAATTTCTGGCGCGCGGGCAAAGTGAGCAAGATTACGCGCCCGTTCGAGGGTATAATCCCCAACTTGCAGCGCCTTTACCAGGAGAGCGAGAGCGAGTTCACGCGCAACCGGCTCAAAGGCTTCATGAGCCCGCAGTTCTGCGACGCCTGCCAGGGCAAACGCCTCAAGCCGGAGATAATGGCGGTGCGCTTGGGCGATGCGGACGACGTGTTACGTGTTGGGTGTTCCGTGTCCGGCACGCAACACGCAACACGGACCACGGACCACTCCGCCCCCGCCCCTCAGCCCTCAACCCTCAACCCTCAACCCGCCTCCCTCCCCGGCCTCTCGATCATGGACCTCTGCTCCCTCTCGGTGGAGCGGGCGGACACGTTCTTTGCCACGCTCAAGCTCACGGAGTTCCAGGAGAAGGTCGCGCATGATCTCATTAAAGAAATCCGCGCCCGGCTCGGCTTCCTGAAGAACGTCGGCCTGGGCTACCTGACGCTCGACCGCGAGAGCGGCACGCTGAGTGGCGGCGAGGCCCAGCGCATTCGGTTGGCTACGCAAATCGGCGCCGGGCTGGTCGGGGTGCTCTATATCCTGGACGAGCCGAGCATCGGCCTGCATCAGCGCGACAATGACCGGCTTCTGCGCACGCTGGCCGGGCTGCGCGACCTGGGCAACTCCGTGCTCGTGGTCGAGCACGACGCCGACACCATGCGGCACGCCGACTACATCCTCGACCTCGGCCCCGGCGCGGGCGTGCGCGGCGGCGAGTTGGTAGCCGCCGGCACGCTGCCGGAAATCCTGGCGCACCCGCAATCGCTTACCGCCAAATACCTGCGCGGAGAGCTATCCATCCCGGTGCCCCGGCAACGCGTGAAGCCCTCTCCCGATCGCGGCTGGCTGGAAGTCCTTGGAGCGCGCGAGAACAATCTCAAGAACATAGATGCGCGCATCCCTTTGGGCACGCTGACCTGCGTCACCGGCGTCAGCGGCTCCGGCAAGAGCACGCTGGTGGACGACATCCTGCGCCGGGCGCTGTTCCGGAAGTTCTTCGGCTCGAAGGAGCGCCCCGGCGCGCACCGCTCGCTGCGCGGCTTCGAGAACCTCGACAAGGTCATCGTGATTGATCAGACGCCCATTGGCCGCACGCCCCGCAGCAACCCCGCCACTTACACGGGCATGTTCAATCATATCCGCGACCTGTTCGCCCGCCTGCCGGCTGCCAAGATCCGCGGCTACGGCTCAGGCCGTTTCAGTTTCAACGTCAAAGGCGGGCGCTGCGAGAAATGCCAGGGCGACGGCCTCATCAAGATCGAGATGCATTTCCTGCCGCCGGTGTATGTCACGTGCGAAGCCTGCAACGGCCGCCGCTACAACCGTGAGACGCTGGAGATCGCGTATAAGGGCCAGAACATCGCCGACGTGCTGGACATGACCGTGGACGAGGCCGTCACGTTCTTTCGGGCGGTGCCGCAGATTTACGACGCGCTGCTGACCTTGGCCGAGGTGGGCCTGGGCTACATTCGCCTGGGCCAATCGGCCACCACGCTCAGCGGCGGCGAGGCGCAACGGGTGAAGCTCGCCGCCGAACTCAGCCGCAAGGCCACGGGCCACACGCTGTATATCCTGGACGAGCCCACCACCGGGCTGCATTTCCACGACGTGGCCAAGCTTCTCGAAGTGCTCTTTAAGCTACGCGCCACGGGTAACACCCTGCTCGTCATCGAGCATAACCTGGATGTCATCAAGACGGCTGACTGGATCCTCGACCTCGGCCCCGAGGGCGGCGACGCCGGCGGCCAGATCATCGCCCAGGGCCCGCCGGAAGTGGTCGCGCGGACGCCCGGCAGCCACACGGGGCAATACCTTGTCTCCGTGCTGGCGCCCGCGGCGTAGCAGGGTGCAAGACAGAATTCTCCTGGCTGGAATGAAGCAGCATTGTGGGCACAGTTGGAGACGCCAAAGGCGTCATTCATACCAGCCCAGGGCATACGCCCTGGGTTCATGGCCCCCGAAACCATGTGGAGCGCTGAAGGCGCGACTCATCTCCTCCGGCCATGCAGATTGCGGTGCTTGTCCTGGAAGGTATGGATGAGGCAGGCCCTTGGCCTGCAGTACCAAAGCCGGGCCATGAACCCAGGGCGTATGCCCTGGGCTGATATGAAGCAGGCCTTTGGCCTGAAGGCGAAGCCGCCGGCGGCTAAAACCCAACGGGTAGCGCCGGGCTGGCGTGTATATGGCTCCTCATCTCCAAGAGGCGCTCGATGCGCAAATCCCTCAACCCCCGAAGGATTCTGTCTTGCGCCCGGCGTAGCACCGCATCGCCTTTGGCCATTGAGCCCGGGGAGCTTCGAGGGTATGGTGCGCTTCCGTGAGCCGGCGAATCACGATCCCGTACGTGTCCCCGTCAATGAGCCCTGAGAACATCCAACATCCAACATCGAACATCCAACATCCAATGGGCGCGGCATGGCCGGGCATTGGATGTTGGATGTTCGATGTTGGATGTTGGATGTTCCCGTTCCGGCGGGGCTCACGGTCCCAACTCAGGTTGCAACCAACCCGGAGGCGAGGCGCCTTCCTGGCATTGTCGCTGGCGGCGTTGGCGACAGCCAAGGCCCTGGCCCTGGCGCCGGAGGACATCCCCGCCGATGCGCCGCGGGACGCCATCATGGCTGCGCCGCAGGAAATTCAGGAGATGAAGGACTGGGCCGGCGCCGTGTTCACCGGCCACCGCCCGCCTGGCCACGAGCCTGCGGTGCGCGTCGAACTGCGTCGGCAGGACTACAGCTCTCTGGGCTACGGCCAATCCTGCATCGAAACGCCGATCAGGCTTGGGCAGCGCACCTTCGCGCACGGGCTGGGCACGCACGCCAACAGCGAGATCATCCTGCACCTGCCGCCCAACTCCGCGACATTTAAGGCCGTGGTGGGCGTGGATAACAACTTTGACACGGGCGGCGTGCGCGGCTCCGCGCAGTTCAGCGCGGAGATCGGCGGCAAGGAAGTCTTCCGGACGCCCACGCTCTACGGCAACAGCGCCCCGGTGCCTGTGGAACTCCCGCTGCCGGAGGGCACGCGTGAGTTGACGCTGAGGGTGGACACCACGCCCGACGGCCCGGCCTTCGATCAAGCGGATTGGGCCAATGCCTGCATCGTCACTCGCGACGGCAAAATCTGCTGGGCCGACGAAGACCGTGAGCCGTTGGCGGAGCGGGCGGTCCCATTCTCCTTCCGCTACAATGGCGCCGCATCTTCAAGCTTCCTGGAAAGCTGGGAACACGCTGCCGAGACGAGCGACTCTCCGACCCGCATCCTCCACGAGGCGAGTTGGACCGACCCCCATACCCACCTGCGCGTCAGCGCCAGGGCCTGCGCCTTCAAGCGCTACCCGGCGGTGGAATGGACGCTGGCCTTCGAAAACCTGGGCACGGCGGACACCCCGCTCCTGGAGCAGGTGCAGGCCCTGGACGTGCGGCTCCGCACCGGCTATTTCCGCAAGCCAGTGCAACTCCACCACCTGCTGGGGGATGTCTGCGGCGAGCGCTCCTTCATGCCTCTCGAGACCGAGGTGGTGCCTGGCGCCAGCACCGCGCTCGCGCCGGAGGGCGGCTGCCCGTCTAATGGCGCGTTCCCCTTCTTCAACGTGCAGTATGGGGACCAGGGCCTCATCACCGCCATCGGCTGGTCAGGCCAGTGGCGCGCCGCGCTGGATCGCTCGCCTACCGGGCCGACCGCCTTACGCGCGGGCATGGAGGGCCTTTCCTTGCGCCTGCATCCCGGCGAGAAGATCCGCTCTCCCCGCATCCTCATCCTGCCGTGGAAGGGCGACCTGCTGGCAGCCCAGAACCGCTTCCGCCGGCTGATGCTCTTCGAGTATGCCCCGCGGCAAGATGGGCGCCCGCTGGCCTTGCCCGTCGCGCTTCAATGCTACGACCGCTACTCCGGCACGCGTTCGGACTGGGGCACCGAGGCCACTCAGATCAGCGCCGCGAACGCCGCCGCCAGGGCCGGTTGCGATATGCACTGGCTCGACGCCGCCTGGTTCGACGGCGGCTTTCCCAACGGCGTCGGCAACTGGTATTGCCTGCCCGGCAACTTCCCGCACGGCCTTAAGCCTGTCAGCGACGCCTGCCACGCGTCCGGCCTGAAGCTCATCGTGTGGTTCGAGCCCGAGCGAGTCGCTCCCGGCAGCCGGATTGCCCGCGAGCATCCGGAGTTTGTGTTTGGCGCTGACAAGGGCGGGCTCTTCAAGCTCAGCGACCCCGCCGCCCGCGCCTGGCTGACCGACCTGCTCTCGCGCCGCATCACCGAGTTTGGCCTCGACGCCTACCGCAACGATTTCAACATTGACCCGCTCTCCTACTGGCGGCAGGCCGACGCTCCGGACCGCCGCGGCATGACGGAAATCCGCTACGTCGAGGGCCATTACGCACTCTGGGATGACCTGCTGGCAAAGCACCCCGGGCTGTTCATAGACAACTGCGCCAGTGGTGGACGCCGCATTGACTTGGAGACCTGCAGCCGCTCAGTGCCGCTCTGGCACAGCGACACGGGCTGCGCTCCCGGTCACGCGGACTGGAACCAGAGTCAAATCTGCGGCCTGAGCCTCTACATCCCGCTTTTCGGCGCGTGCGCCTGGACTCCAGAAGCCTACGACCTGCGCAGCGCCGCCACGGCGGGGGTCATCTGCCAGTTCGACGTCCTCGATCCGCACTTCCCCTTCGCGGCCTGCCGGGCGGCGCTCGCCGAGGTAAAGCAGAATCAAAAGTACTGGTATGGCGATTTCTACCCCCTCACCCCTGCTGCCACCGGCCCGAGCGGCCTCGTCGCCTGGCAGCTCCATCGCAGCGATCTTAAGGCCGGCATCGTGCTCGCCTTCCGCCGTAAGGAGTGCCCGTATCCTGTCCTGGAAGCCGGCCTGCACGCGCTCAAGCCCGAGGCGTCCTACACCGTGGAAATCCTCGAAGAGGGACAGGCGCCGCAACACTACACCCTATCCGGCAAGGCGCTTATGACCGGCTTCGAGCTCCGTATAGCCCGTCGCGGCACGAGCCTGCTGGTGCGTTACGCTGAGTCAGGCACTGCGGCTGTGGATGGGAAGCAATGATACGCCAGGGCTGGCCGTCCTCGTCGTCGTTCTCGTTCTCGTGCTCGGTGGCGGCCCGGAGCCCAGTGTCTTACAAACAGAACAGCTTCCCGAACTCAGCCTCCCTCATGTTGCGCAGCCCCGGTATGAGGCCGTCCTTGAACGTCGAGGACAGGAATAGCTTCCCGCCCGCGTAGTCGGCCGTGAACATGGCGTAGTAGCCCTTCTTGGGCTGCTCCTTCGGCTTGTAGAAGTTCAGGCATTGCAGGGTTGCCTGGCGCTTCTTGTCCCGCGGAATCACCAGCACGATCAGATTCAGGGCCGAGGTGGTCCGCTCCTGGAGTGCGGGCAGCGCCTCGTTGAGCCCCCCGCGCCTCACGATTTCGCCCAGCGCCCATTCACTATCCACCATGACTCCCGAAAGGCGTTCATCCATGCGGATGCCGCCATTGTGAGCGAAGACCAGGACCTCCCGGTCCGTCGAGGCGATGAATGGGTGCGAGCAGAGAGGGGAATCCAGTGCCGGGTTGGAGGCCAGCCTGGAATGAAACAGGGCGCACACCTGCTGCCCGCTCAGGTCGGGCAGTGGCGCCTGGTCCTGCCATACGGGCAGCGAGCTGCGGTAATGATGCAGGGACTGGCCATCGTAAGCCGCAAACCCCCAGCCATGCGGATGTCCGGTGCAGCCGGGAAAGGCCGCCTCCACGTAGGGATCACATTGCGACCCCGCGCGAAAAGCGTTGAAGACCAGGTCGAGGCTGGGTGACCACGGACCCACAAACCCAATCATGCGGCACATAGCGATGCTTCCTAAAGTTCGTAATCAGGAGACTATGGCTACCAGTTTCGGAATCCGGCAGGCAATTACAGAAAGAAGCACGCGCCCGTTCTTCCCCCTATCCTTGCCACTGGCTACCTGCTCCCGCGTGGCTCCTCGGCCATTCCCTCGCGATTGGCCGGTGTATCTCCCATGGGGCCCGGGCCACATGGGAGACACACCGGACAATCGCCAGGGACTCACCGGGCAATCGAGCGCCAGAAGCGCCAAAGAGCACCGATTAGCCCCGGGAGGTGTCTAGTTTTGAGACGCTTGTGATCGCTAACCCATGCGGCCTCGGCCGAACTGTGCCTCAGGGTAGCGCTCGATAATGGCCTGCTTCACGCGCGCCTCCTCCTCCGGGCGGAGCAGCCGGCGGTTGATGCGTCGCTGCACCGCGTCCAGTAACGCCAGCCAGTCCTCCAGCGGCGGCTCGGCGATCGCCTGCCAGCGGTCGTAGCGCTTCTCGCGCGCGAAGAACCGCCATTCCCGCCCTACATGCTGGGCATAGACCTGCAGCGGTAGCCCCTCGGGCGTTACCCGCTTCCAACTGATCTCGGCTTTCGGCATGGCTGTGCCAGGCGGAATCAGCAGTGAGGAGTCCTGTCCGAGCCGGGTGGCCCTGCCTTCAGTGCAGCCAACCCGTTCATTCCGGCAGGTCAACCCCGGCCACGGCCATAGCGGCGATGCCTTCTTCGCGCCCCAGGAAGCCAAGGCGCTCGTTCGTGGTCGCCTTGACGCCGACCTTGCCAGCGCTCACGCCCAGTGCCTCCGCTATGTGCTCCTTCATCTGCGAAATGTGCGGCAGGAGCTTCGGCGCCTGCGCAATGACCGTGGCATCCACGTTCACGATTCGGCCGTCCCGCGCCGCCACCAGCCGCGAGGCCTCGTGCAGGAAGACGCGGCTCGGCGCTCCCTTCCAGCGCGGATCGGTGTTCGGAAAATAATGGCCGATGTCGGCCTCGCCCAGCGCGCCCAGCACGGCGTCGCAGATCGCGTGCATCAGCACATCGGCATCCGAATGCCCCTCCAGGCCCTTCGAGTGGGCTATCTCCACGCCGCC
>DATKNZ010000298.1:0-13153 GCA_035541055.1 Candidatus Acidiferrum sp.
CAAGCCGGAGGCCGTCTACGAAGATCTGAACGTCCTCGAAGCGGACCCAAGGACCAATTTCGCGATCAACTGCGACACCCAACTGGTGACGGTGAAGGACGGCGTGCCACTCCCCGCGATCACGGCGTTCCGCCTGCTGGCGTCGAAGCTGAAGCGCCTCGGGCGGAACAACCCTATCCTGCTCAAGGACTTCCTCGCCTTCGAGCCGGTGACGCTGGAGCCGAAGATCGCGCTGCTTCGCGCCGCAACGGTTATTGGCTCGCTGCTGGCCGACGGCATAGGCGACGCCATCCTCGTCCGCAGCGAACCCGGTGCCGGGCAATCCCTGCGGCTCGCCTACAACATCCTGCAGGCCGCCGGCTGCCGCTCGTTCAAAACCGATTACGTCGCCTGCCCGTCCTGCGGCCGCACCCTCTTCAACCTGCAAACTGTCACTGGCCGGATCAAGGCGCGCACGGAGCACCTGAAGGGCGTGAAGATCGCCATCATGGGCTGCATCGTAAACGGCCCCGGCGAAATGGCCGACGCCGACTTCGGCTACGTCGGCGGCGCTCCCGGCAAGATCAACCTCTACGTCGGCAAGACCCCCATCAAGTTCAACATCCCCGAAGCCGAAGCGGTGGATCGCCTGGTGGACCTCATCAAAGAGCACGGCAAATGGGCCGAGCCCGAGCCCGCCGTCCTGACCGCAGCACCCACTGCCTGAGCCGCCCGCCTGCCTTTGGCTATCCGCGATTGGCGATTGGCCATGCCCGCCGCGCCCACCCCCTAAACCACCCGACTGCCTGTGGCTATTGGCTATTGGCGTTTGGCTATGGCCGCGGCGCTCACCCATTGAAACACCTGCCTGCCCGAGGGACATGGTGACGCACCTGAATAACACCGGGATAGGTCCTAATTGCCTGAGCAACAAAGGCTTGTGACCGAAGTTCCCGCCGTAGCGCGCCCAGCCCGATCCCACCCGCCCCGTGCCTGATCCGAGACCCGCCCAATCCTGCTGGGACTGTCTCCGGCGGAAGGGCGGCGGCAGGTGCCCGCCGGGCGCGGACAGTTGCCCAAGGGGCCGTTAGCGGGGCGCGTTGAATCTGCCCTTGGCAAGGGACGGCCTTTTCCCTTGAATCAGCGCCGTGCCACAAACCACTTTAACGCTCGGCCATTCGCCCGACCCGGACGACGCGTTCATGTTCTTCGGGCTGGCGAAGGAGCGCATCCCGACCCACGGATATAGCTTCCAGCACATCCTGCAGGATATCCAAACGCTGAACGAGCGCGCCACGCGCGGCGAGTTGGACATTACGGCTGTTAGCGTCCACGCCTATGCGCGGGTGAGCGAGAATTACGCCCTGCTCCCCAGCGGCGCGAGCATGGGCGACGGCTACGGCCCGATGCTGGTGGGGAAGCAGACCTACGCGAAGACCGAGGTGCCGCGCCGGAAAATCGCCGTGCCGGGCACGCTAACCAGCGCGTTCCTGGCGCTGCAATTGTGGCTGGATAAACCCGCCGCCGAGCTGAATTACGTCGTCACGCCCTTCGATCAAATCTTCGGCGCCGTGCATGCCGGGCGGGCGGACCTTGGGCTTATCATCCATGAAGGCCAGTTGACGTATCAGCGCGAGGGCCTGCAGGTCACCGCCGACCTGGGGGCCTGGTGGAGCGCGGAGAACCAGGGCCTGCCGCTGCCGCTCGGCGCCAACGTCATCCACAAACGCTTCGATCCGCCGGCCCGCAAGGCCATATCGGACATCCTCACCGCGAGCATCCAGTACAGCCTCGACCACCGCGCCGAGGCCGTCGAGCACGCCCTGCAATACGCGCGCGACATGGGCTACAGCCTGGCCGACAAGTTCATCGGCATGTACGTGAACCACTGGACGCTGGATTACGGGGAGAAAGGGCGGGAGTCCATCAGGCGCTTCCTGGGGCGCGGCTTCGAGCGCGGGCTGCTGCCGCATCGCCAGGAGCTGGAGTTCGTGGTCTGACGGGGGGAGTTGGTAGAGACGCCTCGCCGAGGCGCCCGGGTTCGGCGGAGGCGGACGCCTCGGCGAGGCGTCCCTACCCAGGGCGTGCCGCTTGACTTGCGCGGGCTGCGCGAAGCTGCCATAATACCTGCCATTAGCCCAAGAGAGGGTCCGTTGTCCGGCCACGCTGACGAGGTGTGGTGCAACCGGGCAGCGCGCCGGGGCAGAGCGGGCCTCTTGTGCTTCCGGATCACTCAGGCCTCGATGCGAGGCGGTTCGTTTGTCCGAAGCCCTGAATATGAGAACACTGCGTGCTATCGCCGTCGGCGCCGCCCTGTGGTTGGGAATCGCCGTGTCCGCCCAAAGCCAGTCCAACGACTTCTGCAGCAATGCGATTCCGCTGACGCTGGATGTGCCCGCCACGGTCAATACGTTGAGCGCGACTTCAACGGGCGACCCGGCGCCCAATTGCGTGGCGAGCCTGGGCCGGGGGGTGTGGTACCTCTTCATGCCCATCACGAACGAGTGGGTCACCATCAGCACGTGCGGCAGCGATTTCGATACCGGACTGGCCGTTTATACCGGGAACTGCGTCTCGCGCAGCCAGGTGGTGTGCGATGACGACGATGGGCCGGCGTGCCCTGGCCTGAATGCCAGTGTGATGTTCAGCGGAGTTGCGGGCACCACGTACTACATCCTCGCCGGGGGCTATGGCGGCGCGGGCGGGAACCTGCAGATCACCGCCACGGCAAGCCCGCCGCCGCCCAACGATTCGTGCGCGGGGGCGGTGCCGATGACTGAGGGCACGGTTTACACCATGAACACGCTGAACGCCACGGCCACCGGCGACCCTTCTCCGTGCTGCTTCGGCCTGGACCGGAGTGTGTGGTACACCTTCACTCCACCGATCACCGAGCGGGTCACGATCACCACGTGCGGCAGCGACTTCAACACAGCCATGGCGGTCTATTCAGGTAGCTGCGCTTCGCCTGGTTCGCCCATCGTGTCCAATGACGACAACGGCCCGGCCTGCAGTGGCAACAACTCCAGCGTGAACTTCAGCGCCACGGGCGGGGTGACCTATTACATCCTGGTGGGAGGGAGTTCCGGCGCGGGCGGCAACCTGCAAATCGAGGCCATTGCCTCGCCCCCCCCGGCCAACGATACCTGCGCGGGCGCGGTCCCGATGACGGAGGGCGTCGTTTACACGGTCAACACGGTCCAGGCGACCGAAGTGGGTGATCCCTCTCCCTGCTGCTTCGGCCTGGGCCGGGGCGTGTGGTACACCTTCACTCCGCCGATCACCGAGCGGGTGACGGTCACCACGTGCGGCAGCGACTTCAACACAGCCATGGCGGTCTATACCGGTAGCTGCGCTTCGCTCAGTTCGCCCATCGTTTCCAATGACGACAACGGCCCGGCCTGCAGTGGCAACAATGCCAGTGTGAACTTCAGCGCCACGGCCGGCGTGACCTATTACATCCTGGTGGGAGGCAGTTCCGGCGCGGGCGGCGACTTGCAAATCCAGGCGGTCGCATCGCCGCCCCCGGCCAACGATACTTGCGCGGGGGCGGTGCCGATGACGGAGGGCGTCACTTACACGGTCAACACGGTCCAGGCGACGGAAGTGGGTGATCCTTCGCCGTGCTGCTTTGGCCTGGGCCGGGGTGTGTGGTACGCCTTCACTCCGCCCATTACCGAGCGGGTTACGATCAGCACGTGCGGCAGCGACTTCAACACGGCCATGGCGGTCTATACGGGGAGCTGTGCTTCGCTTGGTTCGCCCCTAGTCTCCGATGACGACAACGGCCCGGATTGCGGTGGCAACAACGCCAGCGTGAACTTCAGCGCCACAGCCGGGGTGACCTATTACGTCCTGGTGGGAGGCAGTTCCGGCGCCGGCGGCAACTTGCAGATCAAGGCCACTGCCTCATCGCCTCCGGCCAACGACACCTGCGCGGGAGCGGTGCCGATGACCGAGGGCGTCGTTTACACGGTCAACACGGTCCAGGCGACGGAGGTGGGTGATCCCTCGCCGTGCTGCTTTGGCCTGGGGCGGGGCGTGTGGTACAGCTTCACGCCGCCCATTACCGAGCGGGTCACGATCACCACATGCGGCAGCGATTTCAATACGGCCATGGCCGTCTATACGGGGAGCTGCGCTTCGATCAGTTCGTCTTCGCCTATTGTATCCAATGACGACAACGGCCCGGCCTGCACCGGCAACAATGCGAGCGTGAACTTCAGCGCCTCGGCCGAGGTGACGTATTACGTCCTGGTCGGAGGCAGTTCCGGTGCGGGCGGCAACCTGCAAATCCAGGCACTTGCAACGCCGCCTCCGGCCAACGACACCTGCGCGGGGGCGGTGCCGATGACGCCAGGCACCATTTACACCGTCAATACGCTCCAGGCAACGGAGGTGGGCGATCCCTCCCCGTGCTGCTTTGGCCTGGGCCGGGGCGTGTGGTATAGCCTGATGCCGTCCGTCACGGGGCCCGTGATCATCAGCACCTGCGGCAGCGACTTCAACACGGCCATGGCGGTCTATACGGGCAACTGCGGCACGATCAGCCAGTCCTCTCCTATCACCTCCAACGATGACAACGGGCCGGACTGCTCCGGCAAGAACGCCAGCGTCAACTTTGTGGGCTCGGCTGGCGTCCAGTATTGGATTCTCGTGGGCGGCAGTTCGGGGGAGGGGGGTAACCTGGAGATCGTGGCCAGTGTGGCGCCGCCAACCAACGACGTATGCTCGGGGGCGATCGCCATGACCGCCGGCACGACTTACACTGTACCCACCTTCAACGCCACCTCCAGCGGCGATCCCAGCCCCGCCTGCGGCGCGGGGTTTGGCCGGGGAGTGTGGTTCACCTATCAACCCGCCGCGAGCGGGCCGGTGGGGGTGAGCACGTGTGGCAGCGATTTCAGCACGGCGCTGGCGGTTTACACCGGCGCGTGCGGCGGGACCTTCACGCCTGTGGCGTGCAGTGGCGGGCCCGGCGGTTTATGTGCCAACGAGGCCAGCCTGGTCTTCAACGGCACCGCCGGGACGAACTATTGCATCCTGGCTGGGGGGAATAACGGCACGGTCGGGCACCTCCAGATTATCATTCCCATAGTGGACTTGGTGTCCACCGGCCTCACGGCCACGAATCCCTCGGGAGGTCCGCTAGTGGCCGGCCGGCTCTGCACGGCCTCCTGGACGGTGCAAAACACCGGGCCGGATTCGATCACGGGCCTCTGGACGGACCTCCTGACGCTGAGCAATGCCACGACCCAGGCCACGGTGGTGAGCCGCGGCGGCCAGCATACCGCCCCCGCTTCGGGCAGCTACCTCGAGAGCTTTTCGGGAACGCTGCCGCTCGTCCCACCAGGCACATACTCGCTCATTGCGCAGGCGGACTCCGGCAACGCCGTGGCTGAGGCCAACAAGGCCAATAGCATCGAGGTCATCTCAGTGACGGTGATCGGCTTGCCGCCGACGGTTTCGCTATTAACGCCCACGAACCAGACGGTGCGCGTGAGCTGCGTCGCGGTGCCCTATCCGCTGCTCGCGCAAGCCCAGGCAGGCAGCTACCCGATCACCAACGTGATCTTCTACGACAACGGCTCCAACCCGCTGGGCCAGGCGACCAACTCGCCTTACAGCACCCGCAGCATTGCGCTGGAGCATGGCCTCCACATCATTACCGCCAAGGCGCTGGACAGCTATGGCTTCAGCGCTATCTCGACGCAGGCAACCTGGGTGACGATAGCCTATCCGACGAACCTGCATGTGCTGCGCGAGGACATCGCCACTGACGGTGACCTGGTCGGATGCATGTGCGCTTACTCGGGCAGCAACTACGTCGTAGAGAGCACGACGAATGTGCAGCTTCATACGCCGTGGCCGCCGTACGTGACCAACCTCGCCATTGGGAACGTGCTGGCGTACACGAACCATCCCACCGATCCGCGCCGCTTCTTCCGGGCACGGCTGGTGCAGTGAACCGCGCCGGGGCTCCCGTACAGGCCACGGCAGGATAGTGGGCTTACTTCAGCTCCTGATGCGGGGTCGTGACCCGCAGCCCGCGATCGTCCGCCACTGAGAGGAAACACACCAATGGTCGCCCGTCCGGCATGGTGGCGGCAACCTGCCCCTTCCGCACCTCCGCTGGTGCGGTGAGCCATTTGCGTTTCTGCCAGGGCCCGCCGTCCGTCGTGTAGCACAGTTCGGCTTTGGAGATGCCCGTCTTGGAGCGCACGGTCGCCCGCGCTTGCCCATCCCGGATTCGCATCTCGGAGATCCGCGGCAACGGGGCGCTGCCCTGCAGTGAGTAGTCTATGAAGGCAACGGCCTCGGCGAGATCCCAGATGTGGTGATGGGGCAGTCCGATCTGCACCGACACCCAGCGGGGGCTCTTTACCAGCGAATAGGACTTCTTGTAACTGTCCATCGGATAGGCGAAATCGGTCGTGCCGTTCAGGAATAATATCGGGCAACGAACCTCCCCCAGGTAGCTGCTGGGATCAAAGAGCCGGACCCAGCGCTCGCGTTGCTCGGGCGCCATCTGCTGGAAGGTCTTGACCCAGTAGCTGTCCTCGTCGAGGAAGCCGCAGCCGTAAACGGGCACGGCCACTTTGAACCGGTGATCCACGCCGGCAATGATGCAGGTGAGGTAGCCACCCCAGCTCAGGCCGGTAAGCCCGGTCCGGCGCTTGTCCACTTCCGGCAGGCTCAAGAGCAGCGAATGCGCCCGGATGGCGTCAGCAACGGCGTGGTAGGTCCACATGTTCGTGGCGTCGGCTTCCGTGAAGTTGCGCAGCTTCGTCTCATCGCTTTGGTCCGGGCCGCCGTCCGGCAGGCGGCCGGTCGGGCCGCAGCCAGCCAGGTCCATCGCAAGCGCTACGTAGCCGCGTTTCGCCCAAAAGTCCGCCCAGGTGGGAAAGGCTTTCCCGCCGCCGCCATGAACGAGCACCAGCGCGGGGAGCGGTCCCTTGCCGTCTGGGCGGCCCAGCCATGCGAACACGCGGGTGGGTTTGCCGTTCAGCGGCTCACCCTGGTAATACAGAGATTGAAGACAATTGGACCGTTCGCCCCAGGCGACCTGCGGGGCGTGTTCCAGTTCCTTGAGGTTCCACGGCCCCCGTTTATCCCCGGCGCTGACAGCCTGAAATGCCAGGAGCAGCACAAGCGGAGCCCCGATAAGCCACTTGGTCCGGGCGGCGTGTCGTGGCCGTATCCTCCGAGCATCTCGGTTCACAGAGGCCCATTCTATCGCCGCATGCGAGTGCTATCAAGGGCGTCAATACAACAACGCCCCTTTTGTTTTGAAGCACTTTCGCGATTACTCCATGATGCAGGCCGTAGACATGATGAAAACCGCTCGAAGTGAACACTGCCGCGCCCGTCCCGCGCTGCGATGCAGCTTCCGGCTGTTGCTCGGCCTGGGCGCCTGCTATAGCGGTTGCCAGCCCGTCCTGGCCTGGAATGGCGAGGGCCATATGATTGTGGCCCAAATCGCCTATAACCACCTGGACCCGAACGTCAAAGCGCGGTGTGATGCGCTCATCGCCGTGCCCCTCCAATACGCAGGTTCCAGCAGCAGCAACTTCGTGACCGCCGCATGCTGGGCAGACGATTACAAGAGCCAACTGGGTTCGGGCATCTGGCACTACATTGATTTGCCCTTCAGCCTGGATGGGACATCGACCAACGGCGCCGGGCCAGCGGCGTCCAACGTCGTCTGGGCCATCAACCAGGGCATCTATACGCTCGGAAGCGGGACCTCGGCGCAGACTAACCTGGCCACCTGGCTGCGCTACCTGCTGCATTTCGTGGGGGATATCGAGCAGCCGCTGCACTGCTCGACGGCGGTGACGGCTTCACATCCCGGCGGCGATTACGGCGGCAACGACTTCTACATCAATGGGGCCTGGGACAACCTGCATTCCCTATGGGACGCCGGCGGCGGCTTTCTCACGGATTCGCTCTACCGCCCCCTCAATTCGGCCAGCCAGGCCACCCTGAGCAACAAGGTCGCCAGCATCGAAGCCGACTACCCCTATACGCCCAATCCGGGCAGGATTCCCAACCCGATGGACTGGGCGCTTGAAGGCTATGCACTGGCTCAGACGAACGCCTACGCCGGGATCACCCAAAACACCAGCCCTTCCGCCGACTACCTCAGCAAAGCCCAAGCCACCACAGAGCAGCGCATGGCGGCAGGTGGGCACCGGCTGGCGGACCTGCTCAACACCCTTTTCCAAACCAATGGCGTTGTCCTGACTTGCCTCGCCTCGAACGGCACCTGCGGGTTTGCGTGGGACGCGATCCCAGGCAGGGTTTACCAGGTTCAGTGGAAGGAGCAATTGACCGACTCTGCCTGGAACGCGCTCACGAACATTCCAGCTTCCAGTAATTGGGTCTCCTTCTCGGAAGCCCCCTTGCAAGCGCAACGCTTTTACCGCGTGACGCAGTAACGTGGGCGCGCTGCCATTCGTCTTCTCGGACGGCAGCGAATGAGCTTGCCCGGGGCGCTTTAGCGGGCAGAATAGGGCTGTGGGTACCCGGCATACTCGGGCTCGGAGCGTAGCTCAGCCTGGCTAGAGCACTTGGTTTGGGACCAAGACGTCGCAGGTTCAAATCCTGTCGCTCCGACCATTTCCCCATGTGCAACCCGTTATGAATCCGACAGCACTTAGCGCTATAGAAATCTCCCAGCGAGCCAGGCTCCAGCCCATCGAGGCGGTCGCAGCCCGGGTGGGCATCAAGGAAGACGACCTCGAGCTATACGGCAAGACAAAGGCGAAGATCGCGCTGGACCTGTATCGGCGGCTCCAGAACGCGCCGACCGGCAAGCTGATCCTGGTAACCGCCATCAACCCGACACCGGCAGGGGAAGGCAAGACGACGACCAGCATCGGGCTGACCGATGCCCTGAGCCGGCTGGGAAGAAAGGCCATCCTGTGCCTGCGCGAGCCTTCGGTGGGGCCGTGCTTCGGCGTGAAGGGTGGCGGCACCGGCGGCGGTTACGCCCAGGTCGCGCCGATGGAGGAGATCAACCTTCATTTCAATGGCGACTTCCACGTGGTCACCTCCGCCCACAACCTGCTGGCGGCATTGCTCGACAACCATCTGCACTTCGGCAATGCGCTGGGCATTGACCAGCGCCGGATTGTGTGGCGCCGGGTGCTGGACATGAACGAGCGGGCGCTGCGGGAGATCGTTATTGGCTTGGGCGGCACGGGCAACTCCATCCCCCGCGAGTCGGGCTTCGACATCACGCCGGCGTCGGAGGTCATGGCTACGTTGTGCTTCTCGGAGTCGCTCACGGAGCTGAAGGCGCGGCTGGGCCGGATCGTGGTGGCTTATTCGCACAGCGGGAAGCTGATCACGGCGCGCGACCTCAAGGCGGACGGCGCCATGACGGTGCTCATGCGCTACGGCGTGCAGCCCAACCTGGTGCAGACGCTGGAGGGCAACCCGGCGCTGATCCACGGCGGGCCCTTTGGGAACATCGCGCATGGCTGCAACACGGTGACTGCCACCAAGCTCGGCCTGCGCCTGGCGGAGTTCACGGTCACGGAGGCCGGCTTCGGCGCCGACCTGGGGGCCGAGAAGTTCCTCAATATCAAGTGCCGGAAGGCCGGGTTGTGGCCGGACCTGGCGGTGCTCGTGGCCACGGTGCGCGCGCTGAAGTATCACGGCGGGATCAAGGTGCCGGAGCTGGGCCGGCCCAACGTCACGGCGCTGAGCGCCGGGCTGGCCAACCTGCTGAAGCACATCGAAAACCTGCAGGGGTTCGGCTTGCCCGCGGTGGTCTCCATCAACGTATTTGCGAGCGACACGCCGCAGGAATGGGAGGTGATCCGTCAGGCCTGCGCGAAGGCCGGCGTGCCGGTGGCGCTGTCGGAGCATTTTGCGCGCGGCGGCGCCGGGGCGGAAGACCTGGCGCGGCTGGTGATTGAGAGGACAGCTCAGCCCGCAAAACGTGTGGTGCAGTTCACCTACCCCGACAAGCTGTCGCTGCTGGAGAAGGCGCGGTTGATCGCACAGAAGATCTATGGCGCCGAGGACGTCGTGGCCGAAGGGAGCACGGCGGAGAAGCTCCGGTCATTCGAGGAGGCGGGCTTTGGCGACCTGCCGATCTGCATGGCTAAGACGCAGTATTCCTTCTCCGCCGATCCGAACCTCCGGGGCCGCCCGCGCGGCTTCGTGGTGCCGCTGCGCAACGCGCGGCTCAGCGCTGGTCCAGGCTTTGTGGTGATCTACACGGGGGATATTATGACCATGCCTGGCCTGCCTAAAGTGCCCGCGGCAGAGTCGATGGACGTGGACGCCAACGGGAACACCGTAGGGCTGTTCTAGTCTGGCCCTGCGCTCCCTTCCGCGTGGTGTCAGAAGCGGATCGAGAAGAGCTTCAGGCCAAACGACCGTCCGGGGGCGAAATCGCGATCCACGTTATCGGCCGGTGAGCCATACTGGGGCGGCGCGGCCGGGTTGACGAGCTGCAGCGGGTTCTGAGCCTTGAGGGCCAGCACGGCTATCCCGGAGTAGGTTATGTTGCTGCGCACGATCTCGTTCGGCTTTGGCGGCGGGACCAGCGTGGGCGGCGGCGAGGCGGGCGCTTGCAGCACATTGCCACCGCCAGGGGTCTGGCCATAGGCTGCCAAGGCTCCCAGCGCACAGAGTAACACAGCTAACTTCTTCATATGCTTTCCTCTCCGGCGACCCTTCCTGTCATAATGTCCGCCCAAAGCGCCGAGCCGTCAAGCAGGCCCGTACCAACCCTGACTGGCGATGAATGGGGCAAGCGGATATCCTCGCCGAATGAGTCAACCACGCTACCGCGAAGCGATCGTTGAGTATATCCGGGCCGAGGCGAGACCACCGGACAAGCTCGCGCACCAGCCGCGGCTTTACGAACTGGCCAAGAGCCTCTCTCAGGGTCAGCCCTACGATGACGACGTGCTCTACGCCGCCGCCTGGATGCATGACCTGGGCGTGTTCTACGGTCACCGTCCCGAAGATCCCGCCGCGCTGGCCTGCTGGGACCATGTGGCTTATGCGATGGAGAAGACGCCCGCGCTACTGCGGCAATTTGGATTTCCTGAGGAGAAGATCCCCGCGGTGGTCGAGACCATCCGCACGCATCTGCCCTCGCGCCGGCCCACCTGCTTCGAGGGCACCCTGATGCGGGACGCGGACCTGCTGGAGCAGTTGGGCGCGGTCGGCATCCTGCGCACCGTAAGCAAAGTGGGCCGGGATACGCGCTTTGTGCGACTGGCCGATGCGCTGGCCGGGGTGCGCCGTGCTCTGGAGGAGCTTCCCGCGAAGCTGGAGCTGGCTTCCGCCCGCAAGCTGGCGCAGGAACGGGTGGCGCTGATGCAGGCCTTCCTCGACGCAGCCCAGGCCGAGACGCGGGGAGTCCTATGACACTGCATGCCTTCGACCTGCTGGAGCGGGTGCGCCGGCAGCAGCCGGTAGTGCATCATCTGACCAACTGGGTCACGATTTACGACTGCGCCCAGGTGGTGAAAAGCCTCGGCGCCTCGCCGGTCATGGCGCACGCACGCGAGGAAGTCGAGGACATGGTGCAGATCGCCTCCGCGCTGGTGCTGAACATTGGCACGCTCACGCCGGAGATGATTGAGGCGATGAAGCTCGCGGCCAAGGCGGCGAATCGCAAGGGCATCCCGGTGGTGCTGGATGTCTGCGGAGCAGGAGCAACGGGCTTGCGCGACCGCAAATGCCTGGAGCTGCTCGACGAAGCGCCTATTGGCGTGATCAAGGGCAATGCGTCCGAGGTCGCGCGGATCGGCGGCCAAAGCGTACGGACCAAGGGCGTGGATGCTGCGGAAGTCACGGGCGACCTGGCGGCCCTGGCGCGCAAGCTCGCAAAAGAGCGGGAGGCCACGGTCGTCATCACCGGCAAGGAGGACATTGTGACCGACGGTGCGCGGACCTACCGCGTTGCCAACGGGCACGAGATGATGACGCGCGTGGTGGGCACAGGCTGCATGGCCGCGTCGGTGATCGGAACATTCGTCGCCGTCGAACGCGACCTCGCAGCGGCGGCGGCGTCCGCACTGGCGTGCTTTGGCATCGCAGGGGAAGTCGCAGCGAGCGGGTCTCAGGGACCCGTCTCGTTCAAGCAAGCGCTGCTGGACGCCCTCTACGGCCTGGACCGGCCTACCGTCGAGAGGCTGCAGCGGGTGCACGGGTGAGGCCGTGATTGACTGCCACCAGGCGTGCCGCGGTCGGCCGCGGAATTGACTGTCCTATCCATGCCTTTTGGCTACCCTGACCCTTGGATTAGCCCTAGGCGCTCATGAGCAAGTTGTTGCTGATAGATGACGAGGCGGACCTGCGTTACTCGTTCCAGCGGATACTGGATTCGCCGGAGATCGAGCTGACGACAGCCGCCAGCGGCGAGGAAGGCTTGCGGCTCATACCCAAGCTCAAGCCGGACCTCGTCATTATGGACATCCGGCTGGCCGGCATCACCGGGCTGGAGACCCTGCGCCGCATCCGCCAGATGGATCCCAAGCTGCTGGTCATCCTGATGACGGCCTACGGCACCACGCAGACGGCCATCGAGGCGATGAAACTGGGCGCTTACGATTACCTGCTCAAGCCGTTCGACGTGCCCAAGCTCAAGGAGCTGATCGCCAACGCTCTGAAGGCCGCGCATGACATGACGCAGGTCGTGTCGTATCAGCCGCTGCTGGAGGAAGAGGACTACGAGCAAGGCATCGTCGGCCGGAGCGAGCCCATGCAGCAGGTCTTCAAGCTCATTGGGCAGCTTGCCGCGACGGATGCCACCGCCCTGATCAGCGGCGAGAGCGGCACGGGCAAGGAGCTGGTCGCCCGCGCGATCTACCACCACAGCAACCGGAGCCAGCAGCCGTTCCTGGCCGTGAACTGCGCGGCCATTCCCGAGCAGTTGCTGGAAAGCGAGTTGTTCGGACACGAACGCGGCGCGTTTACCGGCGCGGCGGTGCAGCGCATCGGCAAATTCGAGCAGTGTGACCACGGCACGCTTTTCCTGGACGAAATCGGTGACATGACGCCCGCTACGCAGACCAAGATACTGCGCGTGCTGCAGTCGGGCACCTTCGAACGCGTCGGAGGAAACCAGCCAATCAGCGTGGACGTGCGGATCATTGCGGCGACGAACCGCCCGCTGGAGCAGGCCGTGGCTGCCCGGCAA
>DATKNZ010000299.1:0-28161 GCA_035541055.1 Candidatus Acidiferrum sp.
GCAGCAGGTGGCCTGACCTTGAGCTGCGACTTCGACTCCGATCTCCTCGAAGCCCCCACAGTCCGGCGGCTGGCGGGGCATTTCACCAACCTGCTCGCCGACATCGCTGCACGCCCAGACACCAATCTCGACCACCTGGCCCTGCTCAGCGCCGCTGAACAGCGCCAACTGCTGGCGGAGTGGAACGCGACCGACACCCCGATGCCGGAAGGGCGCTGCATCCATCACCTGATCGAGGCGCGCGCGAGCGAGAGCCCCCAGGCCATAGCGGTCGTCTGCCGGGACCAGCAGGTCACCTACGAGGAGTTGAATACGCGTGCCAACCGGCTCGCATGCTACCTGGCTAAGCTCGGCGTTGGCCCGGACGTGCTGGTCGGGGTCTGTGCTGAGCGTTCGCTGGAGATGCTCGTTGCTCTACTGGCGGTGCTGAAGGCAGGCGGTGCTTACCTGCCTCTGGACCCATCCTACCCCGCCGCGCGACTGCGCTTCATTCTCGAGGATGCTCAAGCCAGGGTGGTGCTGACCCAAGCGCATCTGGCGGGCACGCTGCCGGGCGGCAGCCGAGACATCCTGCGGCTGGATACGGATTGGCCCCGGATCGAAGCCGAGCCAGGCGGGAACGTGAACCGCAACGTGGGGTCGAATAACCTCGCCTATGTCATCTACACGTCCGGCTCCACTGGCAAACCCAAGGGCGTCATGGTCGAGCACCGCAATGTGCTCAACTTCGTGGCCGGCATGGATCAGCGCATCCCGCACGGGGCGGGCTCCACATGGCTTGCAGTCACCAGCCCGTCGTTCGACATCTCGGTCCTTGAATTGTTCTGGACTCTGGCGCGGGGCTTCAAGGTCGTGCTTCACACCGGTAACGAGGGCTCCCAAATCCTGGCGCCACTCCCTCACCCGGCACCGGCACGCCAGATTCAATTCAGCCTGTTCTACTTCTCATCGGCGCAGGACGCGGGACCGGGAGGCGCATACCGGCTGCTCACCGAGGGCGCGCGCTTCGCTGACGAGCACGGGTTCACCGCCGTCTGGACCCCGGAGCGGCATTTCCACGAGTTCGGCGCGCTCTACCCGAATCCATCGGTCACGAGCGCGGCGTTGGCCATGATCACCCGGCGCGTGCAGATCCGGTCGGGCAGCGTGGTCGCGCCCCTGCATTCGCCCCTGCGCATCGCGGAGGAATGGTCGGTCGTGGACAACCTCTCGAATGGCCGAGTCGCTATTTCCTTCGCCTCAGGTTGGATGCCCTCCGACTTCATCCTGAGCCCCGACAATTATGCTGCTCGCAAGGAAGTCATGTTCCGGCATCTCGAACTCGTCCGCCGCCTGTGGCGCGGGGAGCCAGTATCCCTTCCGGGGCCGCTGGGCAAGGAGCTGCCGGTGAGGATTTTCCCGCGGCCGGTGCAGAAGGAGTTGCCGGTTTGGCTCACTGCCTCGGGCAACCCCGAAACCTTCCAGGAGGCTGGCAAGCTCGGCCTGAACCTGCTCACGCACCTGCTCGGACAGAAGGTCGAGGAGGTCAGCCAGAAAATAGCGCTCTACCGGGAGGCGTGGAAGCAAGCCGGGCATAGTGGACGGGGCCACGTGACGCTGATGCTGCATACCTTCCTCGGCACTAGCCTGGAGTCAGTGAAGGAAACCGTGCGCGGGCCTCTGAAGGAATACCTTCGCAGCTCGACCGACCTGATGAAGGGCTATGCCTGGTCATTCTCGGCCCTCAGGCAGCGCAGAGGGTCGGCAAGCGAAGTGGACTTTTGCGCATTGTCGAAGGCTGAGATGGAAGCCCTGCTGGAGCACGCCTTCGAACGTTACTTCGAGACCAGCGGCCTGTTCGGCACCCCCGAGAGCTGCCTCCCTATGATCGAGAAGCTCCGCGCGCACGACATTGATGAGGTCGCCTGCCTGATAGACTTTGGCGTCAGCCCGGACGTTGTGCTGGCCAGCTTGCTGCACCTGGACGCGCTGCGACAGGCGGCCAACACGGCCCCGGAGCCGGGGCCGCTCGAGGACTCCATCCCCGCCCTCATCGAGCGGCATGCAGTGACCCACTTGCAGTGCACTCCGACCATGGCCGCCGCCCTGATGCTGGACGAGCGCACAAAGAGCGCCTTCGGCGCACTAGATTGCCTTCTGATCGGCGGCGAGCCCTTCCCGCTCAACCTGGCCCGGCAACTGCAGCCCATGGTCAGAGGCAGGCTCCTCAACATGTATGGGCCGACCGAGACCACCATCTGGTCCAGCACCTATCAAGTCCCTCCCGAGCCGGAGCGTGTCCTGGTCGGGCGCCCGATTGCCAATACCCGGATGTATATCCTGGACGGCAACCTCCTGCCGGTGCCGATGGGTGTTGCCGGCGAGCTGCTGATAGGCGGGGCGGGTGTGGCGCGCGGCTATCTTGGGCGGCCAGAGCTTACGGCGGAACGGTTTATCCCTGACCCCTTCAGCACCGAGGGCCGGCGGCTCTACCGGACCGGCGACCTTGCCCGCTATCTTCCTGATGGCAACATCGAACTCCTGGGCCGCATGGATCACCAGGTGAAGATCCGCGGGCACCGCGTGGAACTGGGAGAGATCGAGGCCGCGCTCGGCGAGCATGCGGCGGTGCGGCAGGCGGTGGTGGTCCCGGAGGAAGGCGCAAACGGCGACAAGCGCCTCGTGGCGTGCATCGTCCCGCGCGACGGCGGCGGCCCGACGTGGCCCCAGTTGCGCCAGCACTTGCTTGAGCGATTGCCCGAACACATGCTGCCGGCCCGCGCGGTGTTTGTAGCCGCTCTCCCCCTCACGCCCAATGCCAAGATAGACCGCGAGGCCTTGAAAGCCTTGCTCCCTCACGCGGGCGAAGCCACCGACCTTTTCGAGCCACCCGCGCCGGGCACCGAGGAAGCCCTGGCCGGGATATGGTCCGAGCTGCTGGGATCGCAGCGCATTGGCCGGCGGGAGAACTTCTTCGAGGCAGGCGGGCACTCGCTCCTCGCCATGCAGCTTATCGTCCGAATCCGGCAGCGGTTCGGCCCCGACCTCACACTCAAGACCGTGTTCGAGCATCCGACGCTCGCCGGGCTGGCCCAGGCCATCAACGCCGGCTCCGGATCGGGCACAGCGCCGCCGCTGGCAAAGGCCCCGGAGCACGGAGCGGCCCTGGCGGCGTAACGACAGGCGTTATTGGGAAATCGGGCTCGCATCGGGCCAGCCTCTTCCTCATTGCGGCGATAAGAGGTGCTATGGAGAGGTAACGGTGTGCATAGCGGGGTTATGGCGAGGTAACGGCGATGCACCGGAGCAATCGGGGGAGCGGTGGCCGGCAGAAACGGCGCAGGTAAGGCCGGATTGTCCTGAAATTAGGCAATACGGCGTTGCCGGCGCATGAAGGCGTGCAGGGGCGGAGAGCACCCAGCCTCGGGTGCAGCAGCACCGGAGGCTGGGTGGGCCGTGGGAATTCGTCTACCGCTGCAGATTGGGGCAACGCTGCGCCCAAGGGCGGGCGCTCACCGTCTGGAGGGTACCCGCTACTCGGAGACTACGAGCACCGAGTTTTTGCCCCCGTAAGGATTCTGCACGCTCTCTTTGGCGTTTGGATCGGGCAGCCATTGGCCGTCCACCACAAAGAGGTATTCATGCCGGCCGGGCTTGATCGAGAGGTCGCCGGCCCAGCGGCCGTTCCCCAAAGGCGACAAGGGTGCTTTCTCGGGCTTCCATTCGTTGAAGGAGCCGGCGACGTAAACCGTCTTGGCTTCCGGCTTAAGCAACTCGAGCGAGATGCGGCTCGTTTTGGGCTGGGCGGGCTTGGGCGCCTGGGCCTTTGCCGATTCAAGCTGCTTTGGCGTCTGGACCTTTGCCGGTTCAATTCTCGCCGCTTCCATCTTTGGGGCGGCATTCTTCGGTCTTCGCGAAGTCTTAATCATAGGTATCAATAAAAACAGTCTCCGTGCCGATACGTTCAATCATGGGCACCCGGGCAACCCGGGCTTAGCATTGAGCGTGCCGTACGACGCGTCGGCCTGCGGCGGAGGTGGATTTCATGAGGCGACTCGCCAGGGATGGCCGGCGCGGTGCATTCCGCGCTGTTGTGTTTTGCCCAGCGTGGACAGATAGCGCCCAGGGGCGCAATGCGTTTTGAGCATTTGGGACTGCAGCGTTTGAATTTGTTTCGGACGTCGGATGTCGGATTTCGGACTTCGGCGCAGCGCCCTACTGCTTCTTCTTGGGCCCAAGGAGGCCATCCAGCAAGCCGCCGACAGGGCCCTGGTTTGTGGCCGGGGCGTTGCTCGCGGAGTTCTGCCGCTGCGAGCCGTCGCGCAAGAGGCCGCCCAGGCCTTGCAGCAGGCCGCCCTGCTGGCTGGGCGCGGCGTTGCTTCCGCCGGCGCTGCCCGTGTTGGCGCTGCGGTTTTGCTGGCCGCCCAGGAGTCCTCCGACTCCTTGCAGGATGCCTCCTTGCCCCCCGATGTTGCCCCCCACACCCTGGAGCACTACGCCCGCGAGGGCGCGCTTGTTGATGTCGGCTTTGGGCTCGCCAAAGGTGCCGTTCATGGTGAGGAACTGCGGCAGATCGGCGTAGGCGGCGTTCGTGGGCGTGTTGGCAGGAAGGATGTTCATACGCTCGGCAAGGGGCCGGCTCAGGGCCACCGTCACCGGGACTTGCACAATCGAATTCGACATGGGCGTGGCGAGAGTCAAGGTGCCCTGGGCGGTGGCCTTGAAGGCGTCGCTCTGGACCACCGCCTTGGTCAGATTCACTTTGCCCGAGCTTATGCTGCCGTTCACGGCGATCGTCTCAATCGGGGCCCGCTGCATTTCGTCCGCGAGCCCGCCTGTGCTGCCAGCCTTCCCGAGCAAGCCGCCCAGAAGCTGGCCGCCCGTGCTCAACGGGTTGCGCAGCAGGTCCGGCACGAGCGACACTACGTTGACCAGCGTCTTGAGCGTCGGGCTTTGGATGTTCACGACGTGCAGGTTCAGGTTCGTGGCGTTGACGTCGAATTGGCCCGCGAGGTTCTTTTCGAGGTTGGCGTCGGTCACGCCCGCGCCGCTGACGTGTGCCTGCGCCGTGAGAGTGCCGCCGATCTTGCCTTTTTGGGCGGGCTGGAACGAGTCAATGATGGGAGGCAGCGGCAGTTTCTGGGCGTTGACGGCGACGTCGTACTTGTAGCCGGGCACGCCCAGGTCGAGATCAACGGTCATATTGGCTGGCGCGCCGTTGAGGCTGAGCTTGAACGGATTAAGCGCCACGTGCCCGCCATCCACTTTGGCCGTAGTCTGGAAATCGGCGATGTCGAGTTCGCGCAGGTAGATGTGCCCGATGTTGGCGTCGGCGGTGAAATTGCGGACGGGCAGTTTGGCGGGCTCCGGCTCCGTCTGGGGCGCGGTGGACGCCGGTTGGGCGGGCGTGCTGGCGCCCGGCGCCGCTTTCTTCTCGCCGCCGAACAAGTCGTAGTAGCGGGTCACGTCCAGGGCGTCGGACGTCAGCTTCAACTGGCCCTGGACGGCGTTGGTGTCGGACATATCCACGCGCCCGGTGACGAGCAGGGTGTTTTTCGCGCGGTCGGTGGGTGTGAGCGTGAGCTGCACTTGCCGCAGGTCGGCCACGTTTTTGCTCAGCGAAGCGTCAGCCTGCAGCCGGGCCTCGAGCGGCGTCGCGGGGAAGGAGTTCTTGGGGTCGCGCACGACCAGGTTGGCCAACTGCAAGTCGGCTTTGACGCTGGAGGCCGCCTGGGGATCGTATTGCGCGGAGGCGTTGGCGTTCAGGGATACTGAGACGAGCTGCTTGTCGCCGAGCATCGGCTGCAGGAACGTCCGCAGGCCGTATTGGTTGAAATCGCTGAGCTTGGCGGCGAATTGGGCCGCCTTGGTGGAGAGGGTGTAGGTGCCGGAGGCATCGAATGAGCCGCCGGCGTTCGAGCCTTCGGTCAGTTTGCCCGCGAGCTTGCGCAACTGGACCTGCTGCGGGTTCATCCTGGCGTCGAGGTCCATCGTGGCGCCAAAGTCCTTGAACTCGTTCTTGCCGAAACGTCCGGTGAAGCCGGCCAGCGCCAGGTTGCCGGCGGCGGACTGGGTCGCCTGCTTCTGGTTGACATGGCCCTTGAAGTCGAGCGTGCCGGCGGAGACGTCCGCATCCGGCTGCGGCATGAGGCGCAGAAGCGGGGCCAGAGCCACCTGGGCGCTGACGTCCAGGTCGGCGTTGGTGGTGCCGGCGTCGTAGGTCCCCGAGCCGGAGACGCTCAGGACCGGCTGGCTCTGATGAGCGAACTTCAGCTCGAACTGCTTCAACTGGAACTGCTTCAGGGCGGCGGCTTTGCCGCTGACCTGCAAGCCGACAGTGGCCTGGGAGAGGTGGTTGGTCCCGAAGGCGGCACTGAGGTTCTCGATCTGCGAGTTCACGTCGAAGGTGAGCTGCTGGCCGCCTTGCTGCGAGAGCAGCTTGAGCTGGGCATTGACGGTGCCCTCGGGCGCGAGGCTGCCCAGGAAGGGCTTCCAGTCCTTGAGGCTCAGGTCCGCCACGGTCATTTGCAGCGTCGAGTCGCCAATGGCGTTGGCGGTGTTGCCCCAGGCGACCTGCATCGGGCTGGTCAGCTCGGCCTTCAGTTCCTGCTGCCCGCGCTGCGTGGCCGTCAGGGTCAACTCGCGCAGCACGGCGTTGCTCTGCGCGAGGTCGAGGGTGACGTTGTAGCGCGTCTGCAGATCGAGGGGCGGCGTGGTCTCGCCGGCGCGCGTGACTTCGAACTTGTTGACGGTCAACTCGCCGGCGGCGGTGACGACCGATGCGCCCTTGGCAATCTGGACCTCGTTGGTCGAGTTCAGCACCGTCGTGCCGAAATCCAGGCCGTTTTTGGCGCCCGCCAGGTTCAGCAGGTTCTTGTCCACGGAGGTAAGCGCGACGGCGAGGCGGCCCTCGGTTTTGTTCATATCAAAGGGGCCGCTGACCCGCAGTTCGCCCAGCTTGGCGCCGCTTCGTTGGAAGCTCATGGCGAGCTGCTTGATCTCGGTGGGGCTGACGTCGCACTGCAGCTCGGCGGCGCTCGCGTTCAGGTCGGCATAGGCGCCCTCAGCATGGCTCACGTCCAGGTGGACATTGCCGGTGACGGACGCCAGCTTCAGGTCGGCAGTGAGGGCGAAGCCGAAATTGCCCGTGAGGCGGGCCTGCATGGCGGCGGCCGGCCCGGTGCCCCCGCCGGTGTTCTGGACTTGCAGGCCGGCGTCAAGGGCCAACTTCCCGCTCTGGCCGTTCTGGACGTTATCCACAGTGAGGTTGGCGTGGGAAATCTCCGTCACGTCCTGCTTGCCGTCTTTGTAGAGTTTCACCTGCCGGATGGTGGCATCCGTGATTTGCAGCTTCTTGAGGTCGAGCTGCGTCGGCTTTGACGGCTGGGAGGGAGGCGCCTGAGGCTTTCCCTGCTGCGCCTTGGTGATCGGGTCCAGGTTGCTCGAGCCGTCCGGGTTTTGCACCAGGATGATGGTGGGCGAAGCCAAGGTGACCTCGTCCACGTGGATGTTCCCGTGGAGGATGGCCCAAAGGCTGTAACGGGCCCGCACCTCATTGGCGCTGAGCAGGGGTTCGGTGCCCGTGGTCTGCACCTTCAGGTCATGCAGGACGACCTGGCTGAAGGGGCTGATTGAGGCGGAAGATACGCTGACCTGGGCGTTGAGCGCCTTGCTGACCTTCGGGAGAATGACGCCTTTGAAGAAGCCAGAGCTCGTTGCCACGAAATACAGGATGACCAGCAGGACGATGAGAGTTCCGAGCGCCCAGACGAGCACACGGAGCCAGGAACGCCTCTTAGGGAGGCCCGGCGAAGCAGTTACAGTGTTGTTCACAGTTTGCAGTATTAGAATTCCAATGGACGGCGCAAGAAGACTTTCGGCCCTGACCGCCTGCCGGAAGGTGCCGCGCCTCGATGATAGAGTCGAGGATTTGACTGCCGCCTCGGCTGGATGTTCAACGCCAGGCCCCGGCGGGGGCGGTCTTCATACGTGACGAACTTTCGTCACCTGCCGTGCCCATCGCTTACGGCTCGCGAGGGGTCCCGGTGTTTCCCGCGTGTGTCTCCCATGTTGATCGGATCCACATGGGAGACGCACGCGGGAAACACCGGGGAACCGCCGGGGAGACGGGCGGCGCGCTGGCCGGGGGCGGGTCCGCGTGCCCCATTGCGTCCCAAAACAGGACACCGGAGGCAGGCCGGTATCCGGGTAGCCCTGACACTCCTTAACGCCGATAAAGTGGCCGATTAAGTGCACGATGAAGTGGCCTTCATCGTGCGCTTAATCGGCCACTTTACCGGGCTCAGCAATGGCCCACGCCACGCTGAACACGTACACAGGCTGCGGTGCCACCGGCTCGCGCTGCATGTAGAAGGAAGCTATCCGAGCAGCTTTCCGGTTGCCAGCGGCATTGGCCTGGACACAGAATGGCCCCATGCCGAGCACCCCGATTGACCTCAAGGCGCGAGCGCACCAGGTGATGCTGGACGCGGGTTTCCAGCCGGACTTCCCGCCGGAGGTTCTGCAGGAGGTCGCGCGCCTGCGCCAGAATCAAGCCCAGGCAAGTGATGGCAAGGCGCGAGACCTGAGGCAGTTGCTCTGGTCGTCCATTGACAACGACTCCTCGCGTGACCTGGACCAGGTGGAATACGTGGAGGCGGCGGCCGCGGGCGGGATTCGGCTGCTGGTAGGCATTGCCGATGTGAACGGCTCCGTGCCCGGCGGGTCGGCCACGGACCGGCAGGCCGCCCGGGAAACCACCTCCGTCTATACCGGCGTGGCGACCTTCCCGATGCTGCCGCTCGATCTCTCGACCGACCTGACCTCGCTGCTGGACGAGCAGGACCGCCAGTCCGTCGTGATCGAGTTGCACCTCCAGGACTCGGGCGAGGTGGACGGCTGTGAGGTCTATCCGGCGCTGCTGAGGAACTGGGCAAAGCTGGCTTACAGCTCGACCGGGGCGTGGCTCGAGGGCCGCGGCCCGGTGCCGCCAGCCGTCGCTGCCGTGCCGGGAATGGAGGCGCAGCTTCGGCGCCAGTTAGAGACGTCCCAAAAGCTGCGCGGCCTGCGCAAGCAACACGGCGCCCTCACCTTCGGGTCACGGGAGGCCACGCCTGTCTTGCAGGCTGGGCAAGTCACGGACCTTCGCCTCACGGTACACACGGTCGCCGAGGACATCATTGAAAGCTTCATGGTGGCGGCGAATGTCGCCATGGCCCAGTTCCTTAAGGCGAAAGGCGCCCTGTCCATCCGCCGCGTGGTGCGCACACCCCGGCGCTGGGACCGCATCCAGGCCATCGCCGCCCAGTTGGGGACCCGGCTTCCGGACACGCCCGATCCCCGCGCGCTGTCCGACTTCCTGGACCAGCGCAAGACCGCCGACCCCGCCCACTTTCCGGACCTCTCGCTTTCCATCGTGAAGCTCCTTGGCCCGGGTGAATACGTCGCCAGCGGTCAGGGCGCGGAGGATGAGGGGCACTTCGGACTGGCGGTATCGGATTACACGCACTCCACCGCGCCCAATCGCCGCTATGCGGACCTGGTGACTCAGCGTCTGCTCCAGGGGGCGAGCGCCGGGACGCCGGGGCCCTATAGCGCCGCCGATCTGAGCCAAATCGCCGCCCATTGCACGGAACGTGAGGACGCCGCGCGGAAGGTCGAGCGCCTCATGCGAAAAGTCGCCGCCGCCTCGCTGCTGAGTCGCCGCGTGGGCGAAGTCTTCGATGGCATCATCACCGGTGCGGCGCCGAAAGGCACTTACGTCCGGCTGTTGAACTTCCCTGCCGAAGGCCGGATCGTGCGCGGGCTGCAGGGGATTGACGTCGGCGACAGGGTTAAGGTGCGGCTGGTCGGCGTGGACGTAGCCAAAGGCTTTATTGACTTCGCGCGCGGCTGACCTTGCGGCGCAGCCTGTTTTGCAGCTCCTTGAGCTTGCTGGCGGGTGCCTGGCGAACGAGCAGGTAAGCGGTGTGCGGGATCGGGGTGCGCGCGATGTCTTCGGGCGTTGTGTTCTTGAGGCCCACGCCGGGCGCAAGGTCGAGCCCGGCGGAGCGGAAAAGATGTTGCAGGAGAGCTGAGCAGTAAAGGGAGCGTTCGCGGGCCAGCCGGTTGCGCTGGCTGCGCAACTCCGGGCGGTGCAGGGCCATGAGCGTGCCGAACAGCTCGCGCAGCGAGTAGCGCGCGTGCCCCGCCACCAACTCCAGGCCTTCCCGCACGATCGCCAACACCTGGGTCTCTGTCAGGCCCAGGTCCAGCACGGCCAGGTTGGCGTATAGAGCCTCGTCGTAGTACTTCGAGACGCGGTTCTCCTGCATGCCGAACTGGATGTGCTTGCGGTGGATCTGGAGGTCAGACTCGATCACCCAGTGATGCCCATCGAGGCGCTGGCCCTGGAAGAGAAAGGCATGCGACCACGTGCTCCACAGGCCCTCGCCGTCCAGGTGCCGTTCGGCGCGGCAGATGGCCCGGTCAATAAGCGTCGTGCCGCCGGACAGCCCGATGCGCCCCGCCCCGGCGTAGCGCTCCAGGAACTCGCGGTTGGAGAGGCCGTCGGCCAGGACGGCGCGGGCGCTGGGCGCGGAAACCGGGTTCGGCTGCATGAGCAAGCGATTGTCGCCGAGCAAAGTAGGCGGGCGCACCGGGGCTTCAAGCCTTTCTTTTTGCCTTTAATACCCGCTGCGGCTGAGCTAATGTAGCCGCCACAGTACGCAACGCTCATGAAGATGGTGTTAATCATTGATGATGACCCCGACTACCGCAGGTTCCTGCGCGAGCTGTTGCAGCCCGAAGGCTGGCTGGTCCTGGAAGCCGAAGAAGGGAATGCGGGCGCCGACCTGGCCAGGCGGAACAAGCCGGCAGTCGTCTTATGCGATTTGATGATGCCCGGGGCCAACGGCTTCCAGGTGTGCCGCGCGTTGCGCAATGACGAGTCCCTGCGGGACACCAAGCTGGTCATCACCTCCGGCCGTCAGTTCGAGAGCGACCGCCAGGCGGCCTTTAATGCCGGAGCGGACGAGTATATTACCAAACCCATCGAGCCGGAAAGATTCCTGCTGCTGCTCTCCCGGATCGCCGCTGGAACCCGGCCGACGAACGGGCGGCAAGCGGCGGCGGCGCCGGTTTCGCAGACACCCACGCGACTGAAGTTTTGGGGCGTGCGCGGCTCGATCCCGACGCCGGGGCCGAGCACGGTGCAGTACGGCGGCAACACGACGTGCGTCGAGGTCCGCGCGGACGGCCAGATCATTATTCTCGACGCCGGCACGGGCCTGCGCCTGCTGGGGCAGCAACTGGTCGCGGAGTTCAACTCCCAGCCGCTGGAGTTGACGCTGCTGCTCACCCACACGCATTGGGACCATATCCAGGGCTTGCCTTTCTTCGTGCCCTTCTACAAGCCGCAGAACCATCTGCACATCCTGGGCTACGAAGGCGCGCGGCACGGGCTGGAGGCTGTGCTGGCCGGCCAGATGGAGAGCCCCTTCTTCCCCATCGGCCTGCGCGAGGTGCCGGCCAACGTGCAAATCGAGGAACTCACCGATATGAGCTTCGCCATCGGCCCCGTGCGCGTCGGGGCCTGCTTTGCCAACCATCCCGGGGTCTGCGTAGGCTACCGCCTCTATACCTCCAGCGGCTCGATCGCCTTCTTTCCCGATAATGAGCCGCACCACGAGTTGCCCCCCGCGGCCAACTCCGGTAAACCCGCGGCCGAGTCCGGAGCCTTCGCCCGCAAGGAGAAACAGAAGATGGTGGACTTTCTGCGCGGCACCGATGTGCTGATCATGGACTCGCAGTATGACTGCGACGAATACAAGCAGCACGTGGGCTGGGGACACGGCTGCTTCATCGAGGTGGTGGAGCTGGCGATGCAGGCCGAAGTGAAGCGGCTCTTCCTTTTCCATCACGACCCCAACCACAGCGACCTCAAAGTGAGCCAAATGGAGGCGCAGGCGCGCGAGCTGGCGGCCGCGAGAAAGAGTCCGATCGTGATCGAGGCCGCGCGGGAGGGAACAACCTTCGAGCTGCCGGCGCGGCCGAAAAGCTAACGGGCAAGGCCGCTGGCTGCCGGGAATCGGGGGGGCGCAGGCTTCGGCCCCATAACGCATGCCAACCGAACCACAGCCTCAGCCCGGCAACGACACACCGGTCGGCGGCTCGATGCCCCCGCCGGAGGGCCGCCCTCCTCCCCTCGGCGCGACGCCCGAGACCCCGGCGGGTGTTCCACCAGTGCTGTCACGCGGGGCGGGGCAGCGCGCCGCGTTCCTGCGGCGGTTCGTAGCGGGCCTGTCGAGCTTCTGCCTGGCGCTGTTTTTGGCGGATGCCGTCTTCTCCCTGGTGGCTGACTCGCTGGTCCTGCTGTTCGGCATCCGGCTATTCATGGCTCCAGGCGCGTTGATCTCAGCGCTCAGCCTTCTGTTGGCGCTTCTGGTTTACCTCCTCATGGGGCTGACTCCCATGATCCCGAAAAGGTTCTTCCTGCCGCTGGCTCTGTTTGTAGCGACCGATGTGTGCCTGTCGGTATTGGTTGCGATCATCCGCCCTGGCTGGCAGTACCGGGCGGACCTGCTCTTTTCCGCCTGCCAGCTTGCCCTTGGCCTGGGCCTCCTTCGCGGCCTGCAAGGCGCCTTCCGGCTGCGCTGGCCGCTGGTGCCGGAAGCCCGGCTCGGACCACGGTCGTTTAGTTGGCGCAATCTCACAGGGTTCCTGGCCGTGAACCTGTGCGCTCTGCTGGCGGGCACGGCTGGCCTGGGCTGGTTGACGGTGATAACGGTCAAGCACGTCAGTGCAGGTTTCCTGGCGCTGCGGCCTGGCGGGATTAGCGTCACGGTGCGAAGGTACGTCCGCGACGACGGCAAGTCTGTCCTGCTCGTCCCGATGGCGCATATTGGAGAGGCTGACTTTTACTACAAGGTCTCGCGCGCGCTCCCAACCAACTCCGTCGTGCTGATGGAAGGAGTGACCGACACACAGAACCTCATCACCAACAGGCTTACCTACCAGCGCGCCGCAACCAGGCTGGGCCTGGCCCAACAGGACGCCGAGTTCAATCCGGTCGTCCTGGAAATGGTCATGGCGGACATGGACGTCTCACAGTTTACTCCCGAGACCGTCGGGATGCTCAATATCCTCACGCTCATACATGTGAAGGGGCTCAATGCCCGGACACTGCCGGTGCTGCTCAGCTTCTCGCCGCCGCCCGATTTTCGGAACCAACTCTTCGACGACATCCTGCACAAGCGCAACCAGCACCTGTTGAAGGAACTTCAAGTGCGCTTGCCCGATTCCAAGTTCATTGTCGTCCCTTGGGGAGTGGCCCACATGCCGGGCATTGCGGAGGGGGTCACGGCTTCGGGCTTCCGCCTGGCGGAGAGCACCGAATACACGGTGATCCGCTTTCATTTCCCCGGATCGCGGAAAAGGCCGAAGGCTCAGCCGGCTCACGGGGCTCCCGCCTGAAGCCTGCCCGTCCGCGCTTTGCTCGGCCAGCAGCGCCCGGTCTCCTGGCTTCGCGCTGGCGAACGCTGCGGTCAGTGTTGAACCGCACCGGCACGGTCAACCCGGTATTCTATCGCCGTTACAGACAACGCGGGCAGCAGCGCATGGCCGTGGGGCGGGGGCGTAGAGACAATTCTCACGCGGTCCGGGGCTTCCCAATGATTCATGACGTCGCGTTGGCGGGCGTCGAGCGTATCGCAGAGAGTCTCCGCACCCGTCTCGCGGACGGCTCCGGCAACGCCTTGGAAGCCGTAAGAGCACTCGACCGGCTCCGTGCCGGAGTTGACCGCGAACACGCAGAGGGAGTCCACCTGTGGCCATCCCGCTCGAATTGGTGCTCGCCCCGCAACTTCAGGTTCCCATTGGGGTTCTACTATGGCGAACCGTATATCTACGCCATGAGGACTGGAATGACTACGCCAGGGTGTCTCGTGTGTGCGCTTGCGAGCCTCTGGGCTGTCGCCAACGGGCGAGCCGTGGCAGCCGAGAAACCTTACGCTGGCATCGCGCAGCGCAATGTGTTCGACCTGAAGCCTCCAGCGCCAACGCTGATCCAGGAGGACATAAAGCCTCCGCCCCCGAAGCTCCTCCTCACCGGAATCGCCACCACGGCGCGTCTGAAGCTGGCGCTGATGGAGCTAACGGTGCCAGGCGGCAAACCTGGCGCCAAAATCGGGCAGGTGCCGCTCACACTCGCGGTCGGTCAGAAAGCCGCCGGGGTCGAAGTGCTGGAAATCCACGAGGACGAACCCAAGTGGGTGATGCTCAATAACCATGACACCATCATGAAGCTCAACTTCACCGACAACGGCGTGAAGCCGACAAGCACTGCCTCGCCCGCGACTGTAGGTCCTCAGGTAAATTTCAGGCAGCCACCTCCCCAGTCCACCTCAGCCAGGAAGTGGCCGCCGGAAACTCCGATGTCTCCGGAACAATCTACCATAATGGAGGCTGCCTACAGGATGAAGTATCAGGCGGAAATCCAGGCAGGGACCATGCCGCCTATGCCGGGAGACAACCCGCTCATCGGGAACAGCAATAACCAGCCACAGTAGCAACCGGAGCCCGCCCGTCCCTCTGGGGTAGTCAAGAATTCTCGATTATAAGTTTGCAGCGGCGGACGATAGTCTTATAATGGGCCGCGTCCGGAGTGGAGTTTCGAGTCGCTCACGGATGCGTCGTCCATTCCGCGACAGGGCAGATGCTTTCGCGTCAACCGGTTGCGGGCAGGCATGGGCAGGTGGAGTTGGGCAGGTTTAAACTCCGCCGCAGTCCCCACGGCTTTCTTTGCCCTTCTGCGGCTAACCCCCGCGGCGAATGCACGGCAGCCCCACAGGGCGACCGCTTCTGCGCGGCCAGCCAAAACCGCCGACGGAGACGGCATACGGCAACAGCAGGAACACCCTTATGAGCCTCAAACTCACAGTTTCCCATTTGCTGGCGCTGCTGGCGCTCGCAGGCCTCAATTCTCAACGCTCAACGGCTCACGCTGCTGTGACCTTCACCGTGACACCGTCCGCGGTTAGCAATACGTACAATGGCCAGATCACCTTGCAGGTGGCCGGCCTGGCTAGCGGCGGTACGGTCGTGGTGCAGAAGTTCCTGGACGTTAACACCAACGGTGTCATTGATGCCAACGATTTGCTGGTCCAGCAGTTCTCGATGACCGACGGGCACGCGGGTATAGCGTTCGGCGGGGTGACCAACCTCAATGTGCCCGGCGATACGGACACCACGGCCGGGCAGATCACCGCGAAGCTGAATTTCTACAATGGGGACTTCATGCAGACGGTTGCCGGGAAATACTTGTACAAGGTTTCGGGCAATTTCACGCCGCCAATCACCAATGCGTTCACTGTGACCAACTTCCCCTGGTCCCAGAAGATCACCGGCAACGTGGTGAGCAACAGCACCAGCACCACGCTTTCCAATGCTTTTGTCCTCCTGATGCCGGGCCCGGACACTTCGCCGATCGCGGGGGTAGTGGCGGACAGGTCGGGCGGCTACACCATCCCGGTGCCCCCGGGGAGCTATTTGGCGGCAGCGTTCAGGAGCAATTACCTTTGCGACTTCTCGGCGCTCTCGGCGGTTACAGTGAGCAGCGGCGCCACCGTCACCACGAACCTTTCGCTGACAGTCGCCACGACCAACATTTCAGGCAAGGTGGTGGATTCGACCAATTCCAGCCTTGGCTTGCCGGGCATTCTGGTGACCGCACGGTCGGATTCCGGCCCGATGGGAATTGGATTCAGCGACACCAATGGCAATTTCAACGTGCGCGTCCAATCGGGCCAATGGACGACGAAGGCCGACGACACGTCACTGATCGTCCACGGCTACCTGGGATTGGAGGACGGGACCAACGTAGCCCCGGGGCCGACCGCCATTACTATCGGAGTGCCCAAGGCCACGGCCCTGATTTATGGCAGCGTGAAGGACGGCTTGGGCAACCCGCTGGCTGGCATTGACGTTTATACCGACGACGGCGGCCAGCACCTGT
Source organism: Candidatus Acidiferrum sp. (assembly GCA_035541055.1). GTDB lineage: Bacteria > Verrucomicrobiota > Verrucomicrobiia > Limisphaerales > UBA8199 > JAPLUA01. The sequence continues at coordinate 15,971 of DATKNZ010000299.1, forward strand.
ATCAAACCGACGGCTATACCGGCACGAACGGGACCTACTTCCTGGCCGTGCTGAGTTCGGCCACCAATGACTCATGGTGGATGCAAGCCAGCGGCTCCACCAATTACGTCTTTTCTCAACCCCAGTGGGATGGAGTAGTCACCAACAGCACCGCGGTGCTGCAAAACGTAACGGCACTCCTGGCTACCAATCACATCACCGGCAATGTCACGTGCAATGGCACGAACGTCCCGGGTGTGGGCGTCATGGCCAGCGCGACGATTGGCGGAGCGTACTATTCTCAATACGTTGACGCTGACGCCCACGGCAACTTCTGGCTCAACGTGGCCAACAGCAACCAGTGGACCGTCGGCCTCGAAGATTATGGCGGTGACGACAGCCTGGATACCATTTTGGGCCCTGGCAAATACCTCCCTCCCAACAATCAAACGGTCGGCGTTACCAACAACAATGTGGTGACGAACTTTACGCTGTTTGTCACCACGAATCATATCACCGGCCACATTCAACGAAGCAACGGCAATCCCATTATCGGTCTGGGCGTGGGGGCCCGCGCGACCCTCGGCGGTGAGGATTACATGCTCTATGTGGATACCGACGGCAGCGGCAATTACTCGCTGAATGTGTGCAACGGCAGTTGGACGGTAGGGCTCAATCCCTCCTACGGCGGCGACAGCCTGGATAGCATCCTTGGCGCCGGCAATTATGCGCCGCCGGACAACCAGACCGTCACCATTACCAACCACGACTCCACGAATGATTTCACCATCCAACCTTGTGCCGGCATCCAGGTCCTGACCACCAATCTGCCTCCCGGCGAAGTGGGCCTTTACTATGATCAGTTCGTTGCTGCCGAGAGCTGCAGGTCCGGCCTGGCCTGGTCGGTCCTGTCCGGGTCGCTGCCGCCAGGGCTGACCGCAGATCTCGGGAGCGGGGAAATCTACGGCACGCCGACCAATGCGGGCGCGTTCAGCTTCACCATCCAGGTCACCGACGATGCGAGCGATACGACCAACCAGGCACTCTCGCTGGCCATCGTTTCGGCGCTGCAAGTTACCACCGCGTCGCTGTTCAACGGCACTAATGGCACGGCATATAGCCAGCAACTCTACTACGCCGGCGGCCTGCCGCCGTGCCAATGGTCGCTCAGCCCCGGCTCATCCAACCTGCCGCCCAACCTGACCTTGGCTACCGACGGCCTGCTCTCAGGGACCCCTGCAGCCATTGGCACCTTCAACTTCAGTGTGCGCGCGACTGATTCCGCCACTGCCACCGCCGATCAGTCCTTGTCCCTCAAGATCGCCGCGCAACCCTTGCAGATTACAACCACCACCTTGCCGAACGCCACCCAAGGGACCTTCTACACCGCCACTCTCGCGGCTTCGGGGGGCCAGCCCCCCTACGCATGGTCCCTGGCCCCGGGCTCCGGCAGCCCGCCGCCCAACCTGACGCTGGGGACTGATGGCGTCCTTTCAGGCACGCCCGCCAGCAGCGGCACCAATTGGTTCATCGCGCGTGTGACGGACGCTGCGGCCTCGACCATGAACCAACTGCTTTCTCTGGCAGTCCGTCCCCCAACCACCAAGCCGGTGATCTCCATTACCGGCGTCAGGTGGCTGACCGGCGGAGAGTTCCAGTTCAGCTTCAACACCAGCGCGAACACCAGCTATTCGATCCAGTGTTCCAGCAACCTGACGGACTGGAACCCCGTCCTGACGCTCAGCGGCTCCGGGGCACCCATGACGATTATTGACCCCGGCACGGCCGGCAGCAGCCGGCGCTTTTATCGCGTGAAAACTGAATTGTAGCCCTCCTCCATGAAGACCCCGAGACAGGTAGAACCCATGAAAACTTATCGTCAACTTTTGCTCTGCGTCATTCTCACAGGCTCCATGTGCCAGCGCCCAGTCCAGGCGCAGAGCAGTGGTTGCTCGACCAATCCCGTCTTCACCGGTTACGGCCCCTTTACGAACGTGTGTAACTACATCCTGGCATCAGCGGGTTGTTACCACCCGTCCCCTATCTTCTCTGACGTTTGCTTCTCCGCGACGCCGTACTATGCAGCCTCGGTTGCAGCGGATGCTGCCTGCACTAATGGCGGCATGCAACATGCCGATGCTGCGGCTACCTTTTGGTTCTCGACCTCGAATACTATCGTCGCCACTGGGAGCATAAACGGGCAAGGCGACTCAGAGGTGGGGGCTGGAGCAGACTCGGAAATCTGCTTTGATGTATGGTTTCCTTTCGGCGAGTCTGAGGTTTACGCAAATGTGATATTCCTTATCAGCGGGGCGCTTTCGTGTGGGGGCCCCGGGGAGGGGGAAGCCTACTGTTATATTAGCGATGGCGCTCCCCCGATAACGTATGTCCGATCGAATGGACCAATCTTCTACGGCCACGCAATCTGGGAGGAATCCACCGAGTATCATACACAAAACCCGGTTACCCTCGCCAAAGCCGTGTATACCCCTCTCCGTGACTTGAATGGACTATATGTTTCGATCGGCGCCTGGGGTGGATGGGCCGCGTCTTACGGATATTATGGTAGCGCGTCCTACTCGGTAAGCATCACCGTTTTCACCAACTCTTGCACCTGCACGCTTTCCCCCACCAACGGATCCTATGGTGTGGATGGCGGCAGCGGCATAATTGGTGTTAGCACTTCAACGACCGATTGCGTATGGGCAGCGTCGTGCGACGCGGAATGGGTCACCATCACCGCTCCCACCAACCAACCCAGCACCGGCCCCGGCACGGTAGGCTACTCGGTGGCGCCCAATTGCAGCGCCAACTCGCGCACGGCCACCTTGAGCGTGAACGACCAGACCTTCACGGTTACCCAGGCCGGAGCCACGATTTCCCCGACCAGCGCTTACTTCGACTCGGACGGAGGGCTTGGGGCCGTTGCATTAACCACTGGAGCCAACTGTTCCTGGACAGCCGTCAGCCAATATAACTGGGTCACGTTCCCTAATGGAGCGAGCGGAACAGGCCCGGCAACGGTGGCTTATGCTGTCGCCGCCAACACGGATTGCAATCCACGCACGAACACGCTGACCATCGCGGGATTCTCTTTCACCATCATTCAGGCCGGCGCAACTGAGGACTATACCATTCGCCCGACCAGCGCGATTTACTCCGCCACCGGCGGCAGCGGCAGTGTTAACGTCACCGCCTCCTCGCAGGGCTGTCAATGGTTCGCCGTCAGCCTGACGAACTGGATCACCGTGACCTCCGGGGGGAGCGGCACCGGCGATGGCACAGTGAATTATGCTGTGGCGGCCAACGCCAGTTGCAGCCCGCGAACCGGCCAACTGTCTATTGCCGGCAACACCTTCACCGTGACCCAAGCCGGCGGCGATGCCAATTTCACAATTGATCCGCCTGGCGCGGAGTATGGTTTTGCTGCCGCTCTTGGCAGCGTGGACGTGCAGGCGGGCTATACGGATTGCGTGTGGTCGGCCTCAAGTGATCTCGCCTGGGTAACGATCCTCCCACCTGCCAGCGGAGCCGGCAACGGCACCGTGAATTATTTCGTGGCTGCTAACGCCAGCGTTATCCCCCGCAGCGGGTATATCACGGTGGCCGGCCTGCCATTTGCCATCAGCCAGGATGGCGTTTCGATTTGCACATATATGGTGTCCCCAAGCACCGCTACCTGCAACGCGGGCACCAACGGCGGGACGGTCAGCGTCACAACCAGCAACGGTTGCCATTGGGCAGCCGCGCCCAACGCGTCGTGGCTTTCGATCTCTTCCGGGAACAGCGGGACGGGCAACGGCACGGTCGGCTACCTGGTCGCCGCCAACACGACCACCAACTGGCGCAACGGCACTCTGACCGTAGCGGGCCGGACGGTCACCGTGAATCAGGCGGGCATCTCGAATTGCACCTACACGATCTCCACTTCCGCTTCACCACTGGCGGGCGGTTCGACGAGTGGCGGCGGGGCTGTCGGGTGCGGCTCCAACACCACCGTGAGAGCCACGGCCAACGTCGGCTACTGTTTCCTGAGATGGACTGAGGGCGGCACGAATGTCAGCACCGCCGCCCATTATACCTTCAAAGCCACCGCCAACAGAAACCTGGTAGCCATTTTCGCCACGCCGCCGGTTATCACCACGACCAATCCTCTGCCTGCAGGCGCGACGGGCACGGCTTACAACCAGACCTTGCAGGCCACGAACGGGACGCTGCCTTACACCTGGTCGGTGTTTTCGAATAGCCTGCCCACGGGGTTGAGCCTCAGCCCTAGCAACGGCCGGATCAGCGGCACGCCTGCCATCGCTACGAACGCGGTGTTAACGGTCATGGTGGCGGACATGAACCAACTGACTGCGACGCAGGCCTTTAGCCTGGCCATCAGTGTCGGCCCTTTGCAGGTCGCGCCAGCGCCCTTGCCCGCAGCCACGCAGAATGCCCGTTATAACGCCCCGCTCCAGGCGCTGGGCGGCCAGCCGCCCTACACCTGGTCACTCGCGCCCGGCTCGGCCCCGTTGCCGTTTGGCTTGTCTCTGGCCCCCAACGGCACTCTCTCCGGCATCGCCTGCGCCGCCGGCACCAGTTGCTTCATCGTGAATGTGACCGATGCGCTAAACGCCACGACCACCCAAGTGATCGCAATCACGGTCAATCCTTCCAGCCTGCCCCTGGTCGTTTCCATCACCGGGCCGAGCGTGCTGGCCAATGGCCAGTTCCAGTTCACGGTCCCCGCGGCGGCAGGGACCAATTACACGGTCCTGTTCTCCACCGATCTGGTCACTTGGACGCCTATCCTCACCTTCACGGGCTCCGGAACGCCGGAGACCATCATTGACCCGAGCGCCCCCGGCAGCCACCGCCGCTTTTACCGCGTCAGGGTTCAGTAGGCAGGATGTAACGCCGCGAGCCCTTCCACCTGACTTTTGAAGATGGTGCAGTCGGAGGCATGAGCGGCTGCATTTTGGCGGCGACGCCGGAGCCCGCCCGTCCTCGGGCGCAGCAGCGTCCGCTACCGGCAGCGCACCGGTTTACCGGTGTTGCTGCGCCCGAGGACGGGCGCGCTCCCGGAACAGGCTTCTTAACGGTGGTGGGTCGTGGCAATCTTGCGAGGCGTGTTTCGTGTCATATTCCATCTCGACATGGATGCATTCTACGCCTCCGTTGAACAGCGCGACAACCCGGCGCTGCGTGGCAAGCCGGTGATAGTCGGCGCGCCGCCGACCCAGCGCGGTGTAGTGTGCGCCTCAAGCTACGAAGCGCGGGCATTCGGCGTCCGCTCGGCGATGCCCAGCGTTACGGCCAAGCGGCTTTGCCCCAATGGCATCTTTGTCCGCCCCCGCATGGACCACTACCGGGAGGAGTCGCGCCAGATCATGCGCATTGTGGCGGCCACTGGGGCCGTGATCGAGCAGATGTCCATTGACGAGGCCTACGCCGACGTCTCCGCCCTCTGCCAGGCTGCAGACGCCGATGCGTCCCTGCTCAAAGCCGTGCCCATAGCTCAGGGGCTGAAGCAGCGCATCAGTTCGGAGCGGCATTTGACGGCAACTGTCGGGGTGGCTTCCAACAAGCTGCTGGCCAAGATTGCGAGCGACCACCAGAAGCCGGATGGGCTGACGGTCATTGCCGAACGCGACAAGGCGCAGTTCCTGCGCCCGTTGCCGGTGCGTGCCCTGTTCGGGGTGGGCAAGGTGACGCAGGAGGTGCTCAACCGGGCAGGCATCGAGACGGTCGGCGACTTGCAGGATCACTCCGGAGACGTGCGTGCCCTCGTCGGCTCCTGCGGCCCCAAGCTGAAGGATTTCGCCTTCGGGCGTGATGACCGCCCGCTGGATTCGGGCGACGAGATCAAGAGCATCAGCGGGGAGGAGACGTTCCTGGCGGACACCGAGGACCGCAAAGTTCTGCGTGCCTGCCTCCGGACCCAGGCTGAGGACATCTCAGCCCGGCTCAAGCGCCGCCGCCTCGGCGCCCATACGGTCCAGGTGAAGGTGCGCTACGGCAACTTCGCCACTCTGACCCGCCAGATTACGGTTGAGATGCCGCTGGTGGAGGCCAGAGACATTTATCGATTGGGGTGCTTCCTGCTGGCCCGGGAGAAGTTGGTGTGCCGCCCCCTTCGTTTGCTGGGCCTGGGCGTGGCCGGCCTGCGCGAGCCTGCCGGAGAGCAACTGCTGTTGCTCTGAGGAGAAACCCGAGCGCACGGACCAGCTTTTTGACCCGCCTGAGCTGCTGGCGCTCCCCTCCAATACCCCTCCCATACCCCTCCTGATGCACACCGGAGGTTCAAATTGAACCTCCGGTGTGCATCAGGAGGGGTATGGGAGGGGTATTGGAGGGGATGGGGAGCCGGCGTGCCAAGCTGGGGATAAGCTGGTCCCTTAGAATAGCCGCCTGCGGCCTACGTATAATGCGAATGAAGAGGGTGGGGAATTGGTTCTACAAAGAGCCGGTGCACGTGAGCGTGTTCACGCGGACGACGATCGAGCGGCGCCGTTACGAGCCGACCCTGATTTGGCTGCAGACCTGCTTGAACTCCTGCGCCCAGGCGCCCATCGCGCGGTTGAGCACCTGTTTGAGGTTGTTGAAGGCGTGGGAGGGAAGCTGCCCATTGGCCACCGCAGTCTGGTAATGGGTAAAAGCCTCCTGGATGATGTCCAGGCCCGCATCCAAGTCGGCCAGGCGGTTGCCGCCGTAACCCGACTGCCACGGCGTCAGCGTACCCTTGAAGCCGGCGTATTGGTTGCGCACCTCCTGGAACTGCGACGAGAGGAGCCCGTAGCCGTTCATGTAGGAACTGGCCCGGGTGGCATTCTGGCACAGTCTCACCTGGTTCAGGACCAGGTTCATGGCGTTGTTCTGGGCCATCGGGTTGGTCGGAGGCACATAGGGCCAGTACTGGGCACCCGCCGGAAGGGCCAGGATCATGAGCAGGCAGGCCAGGAGCCCCGGCCCGGCAAACAGTGCGGGTTTCTTCATAGATCGTCTCACAGGTCGCTCGAAAGGTCGGGTTTCAGTGGCTGGCGGCAGCCTCGGGCGCCCGCAGCAGCGCCGTCATCGTGTTCATTTCGGCCAGGATTCGCTCCAGAGCCTCCTCCACCTGTTTTCCCTTCTCGTCGGCCGACAGGATCAGGGCCTTCTGCGCGGCAATCCCTGCCAGGGTCGGCTCCTGGTCCAGCACTGCGGAGAGCTTCTGAAGTTCAGCCAGGAAGGGCGGGAAGTGCTCGCGCACCTGCTGCGCCGCCGCAAGCATCACCTCGAAGCTTTGCTTGAGTTGCTCCCGGTGCTCGGCGGCGCGCTGGCGGACCGCCGGGTTCGCGGCCCCCGCCATCCATTCCTCCCAGTGCTCGAAGTAGGCATCGCCGCGCGCGCGCATGGCACGCGTGTGCTCGCGCACTTTGATGGAATCCACTTCCAGCCGCCCTACCACTTTGGCGAAGTGCTCGTAGGCCGGGCGCGGGTTCCGGTTGGCCTCCGCGGACAGGTTGTCCAGCGCCCGCAGCGCCGCATCCACCTGGGCGATGCCAGAGACCACGAGCTGGCGGTAGACCTGGTAGTCCTCCAGGGGATTAGGCGCCTTGGGGGCGGTGTGAGTGCTCGTGCAGCCGACCAGGGCAGCCACAAGGGCAATGACCAAGAGCCGATGAATACCTTCCCGCTGGAAGAACTCGAGGTTGGCGCCGTCTGACATGGGCGGAGCCTAAGCGAGGTCCGCAGTCTGGTTCAATGGCATTCCATCGAAACCGGCTGCTCGGGGTGTGCGACAGGATTGTGCCTCCGGGGGGCAAATGCAGCATTTAAGTTGCCGCCGAGGCAGGCTACGCGTATCGTTGGTTCCGGCAATGGAGTTTGCCGGCTCGCCAGCCGCGAGTGAACCGCCTGAACGGTTTTCAGTGCTGATAACTCCTACCGGCACCCAATGGTGCTGTGTTTGGAATTGTCTATGTGCAACGCACTGTGGATTTTCGCGGATGGCGGCCCCGGCAATCCTGCCCAGCGGGGAGCTTCTGGGGCCGTTGAGAATCGTTTCGGCCAGACATTGCCTTGGCGCACCCTCCGCTCGATGAAAGGAAGCTAAGATGCACCTACCCCATGAGGCCGTGTTGCTCCGGGTGTTCATCGGCGAGAGCGACAGTTGGCGCCACAAGCCGTTATACGAGGCCATCGTGCTCAAGGCGCGCGAGATGCACCTGGCCGGAGCCACCGTGCTGCGGGGGCCAATGGGGTTCGGCAAGTCCAGCCGCCTGCACACGGCCAAGATACTGCGGCTCTCGGTGGACCTGCCGCTCGTGGTGGAGATTGTGGACAGCGAGGAGAAGATCCAGGCGTTCCTCCCGCTGCTGGATGAGATGATGAGCGGGGGCCTGATCACGTTGGAGAAGGCGCGGGTCATTGATTACCGGGCGGCGCAGGAGACGGAGCCGGCGCCGGAGATCTGAATCCCTCCCTATGTTCGATAATCCCTGGTCAATTGCGGCGCTGTGGATCGGCCTGGCGCTGGTCGCCAGCCTGATCTCTATTCGGGTCGGCATCTCGGTGGCGCTGATCGAAATCCTTGTCGGCGTGGCCGCCGGCAACGTTCATTTCGCCGGCGGCCAGCAGCTCCTGCGCTCGACGGGCTGGACGAACTTCCTGGCCATGCTCGGCAGCGGCGTGCTCACCTTCCTGGCCGGAGCGGAGATTGACCCGGTCTCGCTGCGGGCCAACCTGCGCGCGAGCCTGGCGATCGGCACCGCGGCGTTTCTGCTTCCCTTCGCCGGGGTGTGGGCCTTTGCCCAATGCGTGCTCGGCTGGCCCATTCACCAGGCCCAAATCGCCGGCATCGCCCTTTCCACCACCTCCGTGGCCGTGGTCTATGCCGTGATGATCGAGACCCGCCAGAGCGAAACCGCCCTGGGCAAGATGATTCTGGCGGCGTGCTTCATCAACGACCTCGGCACCGTGCTGGCCCTGGGCCTCATCTTCGCCAACTTCAACCTCTGGCTGCTGGTCTTCGTGATCGTGACCTGCGTCATGCTCTGGTTCATGCCGCGATGGACCGAATTCCTGGTGCTGCGCATGGGCGCCACGCGCGTGAGCGAGCCCGAGATCAAGTTCATCTTCTTCGTCCTGTTCTTCCTGGGCGGGCTGGCCTCCACGGCCAGGAGCGAAGCCGTGCTCCCGGCCTACCTTATCGGCCTGGTGGTCGCAGGCGTGTTCCTGCGGGACAAAACGCTCGTCCACCGGATGCGCAGCATTGCGTTTGCCGTGTTCACCCCGTTTTACTTCATCCGCGCGGGGTCCTTCGTCTCCGTGCGCGCCCTCTGGACAGCGCTGGGCATTATCCTCGTGCTCCTGTCGCTCAAGATGGTCACTAAGTTAATTGGCGTGCTTCCTCTCTCACGCAAGTACTTTATGCGCCCGCGCGAGGCTAATTATACCACGCTGCTCATGTCCACGGGACTCACCTTCGGCACCATCTCCGCCCTGTTCGGCCTGCAGAACAAGATTATTGACCAACGCCAATACTCCATCCTGGTCACCGTCGTCATCCTGAGCGCCTTTGTGCCGACGCTCATTGCGCAGAAGTTCTTTGAGCCCTCCCGGCGCACCATGAACGCGTGGGGAAGACTCTATCAGCGGAAGTTCAAGCTCAAACCCAGTGCCCTAACACTGGCAGTGAAAGGGTAAACCATGTTCAAGCGCATCCTGGTCGGTTATGACGGATCGAAGGGCGGCAGGGCCGCGCTGCAGCAGGCGGCCTGCCTGGCGAAGCAAACCAACGCGCAGATCACCGCCTTGTGGGTGCGCGAGCCCCTCCCGCGCTATACTGACTTGCCGGGCGAACCCGAGGAGGCGTCGGAAGCCGCAGACGAGTATTTCAAGGAGCGCGCGCAGGAGGTGCTCAAGCTGGCGGAGGAGCTTGGGATTGAAATCCGCTGCGACACGCGGCGCGGGCATCCCGCCAAAGTCATGGTGAAAGCTGCGGCCGACGGCGGCTTCGACCTCATTGTCGTAGGCCATAGCGACCACTCGGAGCTCTGGGGGCGGCTGCTGGGCGACACGGCCGACCGTATCAGCGACCATGCGTTTTGCAGCGTGCTTATAGTGAAGCAGCCTGGGCCGCAGCCAGCCGTCCAATGAGCCCAGGACCTTTAGACACAGGAACCAAGCAAACAACACACTACAACACCTTATGACCACAATAGACAAAATCAGCGCACTGGAAATCCTCGACTCACGCGGCAACCCGACCGTCTCGGCGACGGTTGTCCTGTCGAACGGCATCACCGCAACCGCCGGCGTGCCCTCGGGCGCGTCCACCGGCATCAAAGAGGCGGTCGAACTCAGGGACAAGGACCCCAAGCGGTACGGCGGCAAAGGCGTGCTCCAAGCCGTCGCCAACGTCAACAAAGCCATCGCTCCCAGGCTCCAGGGCAAATCGCCGCACGCCCAAAACGAGATTGATGACCTCCTTTGCAAACTGGATGGCACGGATACCAAGGCCAAGCTGGGCGCCAACGCCATCCTGGGCGCGTCCATGGCCGTGTGCCGCGCGGCGGCGCTGGATTCAGGGGTGCCGCTCTACGCCCATATTCGGAAGCTCTGCGGCGCCAAGCCCAGCGCCCCCTATGTGCTGCCGGCGCCCATGATGAACGTGCTCAACGGCGGGGCGCACGCCACCAATAACGTGGACTTTCAGGAGTTCATGCTTTTCCCCATTGGCGCCCCCACATTCGCTGAAGCCTTGCGCTACGGGGCCGAGACGTTCCACACGCTGAAGAAGCTCCTGCAAAAGCGCGGCCTGGTGACGGCTGTTGGGGATGAAGGCGGCTTCGCGCCCAACCTCAAGACGAACACCGAAGCCGTCGAGGTCATCCTGGAGGCCATCGGCGCGGCGGGGTACCAGCCGGGCAAGCAAATCGCCATTGCCCTGGACCCCGCGGCCAGCGAGTTCTACGACGAAGGCGCTTACGTGATGAAGAAGTCCGACGGCTCGCGCAAATCCCCGGCCGAGCTGGTAGCCCTTTGGAGCGACTGGGTGGGCCGCTACCCGATCGTGTCGCTGGAGGACGGCATGGGCGAGGAGGACCACGCAGGCTGGCTGGCGCTCACCAAGGCGCTCGGCAAAAAAGTCCAGCTCGTAGGCGACGATGTATTCGTCACCAACCCAAAGATATTCAGCGAGGGCATCCGCGACGGGCTGGCCAACGCCATCCTCATCAAGCTCAACCAGATTGGCACGGTCTCCGAGACCCTGGAGACGGTGGCCATGGCCCAGGAGGCGGGCTATGGCGCCGTGATCTCGCACCGCTCGGGGGAGACCGAAGATGCGTTCATAGCGGACCTGGCAGTAGGCACCGGCGCGGGCCAAATCAAGACCGGCTCAGCTTGCCGCTCGGAGCGCATCGCCAAGTATAACCGCCTGCTGGCCATCGAGCAGGAGCTGGGCAAGAAAGCGCAGTATGGCGGACCGGCGTCTGGCAAGACCAGCTAGTTTGATGCTCAGTGTGCGACGAGCGATGATACGCCCCAGGCAATGGAGTTTGCCTGCCCTCGCGGCGAACTGCCTCACGGCTAATGACTCCTACCGGACAGCGCTGGTCAACACGGTAGCGAGTCATGCAAACAGCAAGAGCACTACGCGGAAGCAACGCGGCGGGAACGCCGGGCGCTAACACGCTCCGGCTTCTCTTTGCCGGACGGCACGCCGAAGTCGCCCGCCTCTGCGAACTGCACGCGCAACGAAAGCATGTCCTGGTGCTCGGCCCGGCTGGCGTAGGCAAGTCCGCGCTCGTCGAGCACCTTGCTGAGCAACTCCCGTTGCTGCTGTCGGCCAACTCGGCGCACCTGGGGACAATCTGCGACGGCCTCGAACCGCAACTTGGCCTGGACTCCGCCGGACTGCGGCTGCTCCAGCGCAAGCAGCGTCTGCGGGAAGCCATTGCCGCCGCGCACAAAACGGCGGTCTTCGACAACGCACGTTGGATCTCGCCGAAGCTAAGCTCGTTCCTGGAGAGTGTCGCTGAGCGAGTGCCCGCCTGGATTTGCGCCCGTTCGGAGCATCCCTGGGACGTGGGCCACATATGGCCATTGCTGGCACGATTTGAGCGGGTCGAGGTGCTGCCATTCCGCCTCTCCGAAACCCGGACATTGGTGGAGGGCGTGGTCGCCGCAGGCTCCGTCCCTGCCTCAGCCTTGGGGATCGTTGAGTGGCTCCATCGCCGGTC
>DATKNZ010000300.1:0-4705 GCA_035541055.1 Candidatus Acidiferrum sp.
GTTCGAGAAAACCCCTGTGGCAGAGCTCTTTCATGCTCTCGGTCCCCAAGATGAAGCTGCGCTTGGCCCTAAACAGTTGCTGCTGCCCGACTTATAACCGGACACGCGTGGGGTCGACCCACATGGGAGATACACCGGGGCCTCGCCGTAATCTGGTCGTGGCAACACCACGCAGGTTTATGTGTAACCCGCTGGCGCACAGAGGGTTGGGTGATGGTGCCTTAACTAACCGCCATTCGGGTCGGTTCTTATTCCGTAATAATCCCCGGGCGGACCACCTTGAGCCGGAGCCGCTCGGCGGCATCCACTTTGACGGCGATCACAGCTATGGGCATTCCCTACTTTCGCGGGCTGGAGGCAGGCCGCTTCTGGTAAAGGACGAATGGGGTGGCACCTTGAGGGACCACAGACTACTGACTTCCTGAAAAGCTGACCCGCCTTTGCTTGGCTTCCGCCTTGGCTACGAAGTTGTGAGAGAGTTCAACAAGCCTTGTAGCCGCCGAGGTAACGAGGCTCAATTATTCGAGAAGCAGGTCCTTTAGAGCCTCGTTACCTCGGCGGCTACAAGGCTTTCAAATCTTCTACGCCACGTCGAGGCGGGCCGGCGCGGCAGGAACCCGCATGCGCCTGGCTTCCGCCACGCGGTAAAAGAGCCTCGGGCTGCTGGCGGCCCGCGCGACGGCACCCCATGTTGCAAATGTCAAATTGTGCGTGAGAGTTAGGCCAATTACAGGACAAGTATGCCGCCGAGATTCTTTGCCAAGGCTCTCCTTCTCACCGTTGGATTTCAATCGCTCACCGCGACGGCGACGCCCAGGGTGGAAGTGCTCAAGGCCCAAAGCTCTCCCTCCAAAAATGCAATTCCCTGGGACCAGATCGGCGTCCAAGCGGGCGCCAGTTACCAGGGGGACGGGCTCTCCGTCTCCGCAGCGGACGGCGGGGCCCGGTTCCGCTGCGACTTCCAGCGAATGAACGGCGAGGCAACCCGCGGGGGGCTGTGGCTGGTTTCCACCGTGGCCAATCAGCCTCCGGACAGGTTCCGGGTGACCGCAACGGCCGTGGGCGGGCAAGCATTGACCGCGCGCGGGACGGTGACGCTGAGGGGGCAGAGTGTGCAGTTCCTGCGCCCAGGATTGAAGGAGCAATACTCCGTGAGCATAGACGGCATCCGCCAGGATTTTCTAGTCGATCGGCCGCACGCGGCGGCGGGCGAATTGATCGTCACCTTGTCGGTCAGTGGCGCGAAAGTTGAACCGGCCGCTTACGGCGCGCAACTGGTGCTGGCCAAATCCGGCCGCCGAATCGCCTATAGCCGGGTGCGCGCGATGGACGCGACCGGCAAGGAACTGCCGGCGCACATCAAAGTGGAGCAAAACTCCGACATGGCCGTGGTGGTCCACGATGCCGACGCGGTCTATCCGGTGCGGATTGACCCGACGTTCAGCGACGCCAACTGGATTAGCCTGGGCGGCCTGGACGGCACGGACAGTTACGTTTATGCGGAAGTGATGGACAGCTCGGGCAACCTCTATATTGGCGGCAATTTTGCAGTGGTGGGAAACGTCTTGGCCAACGGCATTGCCAAATGGAACGGCAGCACCTGGTCCTCGCTCGGGGCGGGAATGAACAACTCCGTCTGGGCGCTGGCGGTGTCGGGCTCCAATCTGTATGCCGGCGGCTATTTCACGACGGCGGGCGATGTTACCAATGCCAACTATGTCGCCCAATGGAACGGGAGCAGTTGGTCGGCGCTCGGTTTAGGGATGGGGCCCGTCACCCCATATGCTTCCACTCAGGTGCGCGCGCTGGCGGTCATGGGGACCAATCTGTATGCCGGCGGCAATTTTTCGACGGCGGGCGGCAACCCTGCCGACGGCATCGCGCAATGGAACGGCAGCGGGTGGTCGCCGGTGGGTCCGGGCCTCGGCTACGTGTATGCGTTGGGGGTAGTGCAATCTAATCTATACGCTGGCGGCAATTTCTTTTATGCCGGCCCGATCCAGGTGAACGACATCGCGCGGTGGAACGGCAGCAGTTGGTCAGCCCTGGGTTCGGGCATGAACGGTCCGGTGTCCGCCTTCGCGGTGTCGGGAACCAATCTGTACGTCGGCGGCGAATTCACGATGGCGGGCCCCATCAATGCCACTAACGTCGCGCTATGGAATGGCAGCGAATGGTCAGCGCTGGGTTCGGGCGTGCGAGGCATCGTCGTGCAGGCCCTGGCGGTGTCGGGCACCAATCTGTATGCCGGGGGCAATTTCACGACGGCAGGCAACGATACCAATGCCAATAACGTTGCCGTATGGAACGGGACCGCTTGGTCGTCCCTGGGTTCGGGGGTGGGCGGCGACATTCCCGAGAATCTTGTCTATGCGCTTTCGGCGTCTGGCGACACGCTCTACGCTGGGGGAATCTTCGCCACCGCGGGCGGCAGCGGGGCCAATAACATTGCGCAATGGAACGGGACCAATTGGTCGCCGTTGTGCCCTGGGCTCGGCGGCAGTAATCCCTTTATCAACGCGGTGGCAGTGGCAGACGGCACGGTCTATATCGGCGGCGAATTCATCACGGCCGGCACGAACCCGGCCATTTGCATCGCGCAGTGGAACGGCAGCGGCTGGTCGGCGCTGGGCTCCGGAATGGCGGGTGGCAGCGGCGGGAATCCCACCACTGTCAATGCACTCGCAGTGATGGGCTCCAACTTGTATGCGGGCGGCTATTTCACGTCGGCAGGCGGTGTGCCGGCTACTTCCATCGCGCAATGGAATGGCACGAACTGGTGGCCCCTGGGTTCCGGGATGGGTGGCACAACTCCCTATGTGAATGCGTTGGCCGTGTCGGGATCCACGCTGTATGCCGGCGGCTACTTTTCGTCCGTGGGCGAAGATGCCAGCGCCAACAGCATCGCGCAATGGAACGGGACCGCTTGGTCGTCCTTGGGCTCGGGCATGAATAGCTCTGTGAGTGCGCTGGCGGTATCCGGCGGCACGTTATACGCTGGCGGCAGTTTCACGGCGGCGGGCAACGATACCAATGCCGACTACATCGCGGAATGGGACGGGAACACGAGGTCGTCGTTGGATTCGGGCATGAACGGCAGCGTGAATGCGCTGGCGGTCTCGGGCTCCACTCTGTATGCCTCCGGCTATTTCACTACGGCCGGCAACGATACGAACGCCAATTTGGTGGCGCAATGGGACGGGAGCCGTTGGTCGTCTCTGGGTTCGGGGATTGGAGGCTACTATCCCGCTGTGTATGCGCTGGCGGTGTCGGACTCCACTCTTTATGTCGGCGGCGTATTCACGAATGCAGGCGGCTTTTTGGCCAATAACATCGCGCAATGGAACCCTGGCAGCGGTTGGGCGCCGCTGGGGTCGGGCGTGAACGGTGTCGTGCTGGCGCTCGCGGCGTCCGGCGGCACATTGTATGTCGGCGGCGATTTCACGACGGCGGGCACCAATGTGTCCGTTTCCGCGGCTGAGGCGACCATTGGCGGTTCCGCGCCGGTCACGCCGCTCTATATCGTCGCCACCAACCGCCTGTTCGGTTTCAAAAATGGGTCCTTCCAATTCACCGTGTCCGGTCCCGCTGGGTCCAATGCGACCGTGCAAGCCAGCACCAACCTGCAGACCTGGATATCGTTGGTGACGAACCTGTTAAGCCTCGGCTCGTTCAATTATACGGACACGCTGGCGGCCGATTACGTGATACGCTTCTACCGCGCCAAATTGGCGCCGTAAGTCACCGAGCGGGCGACCCAGA
The DNA here is from genome assembly GCA_035541055.1 of Candidatus Acidiferrum sp. Taxonomy (GTDB): domain Bacteria; phylum Verrucomicrobiota; class Verrucomicrobiia; order Limisphaerales; family UBA8199; genus JAPLUA01. The sequence continues at coordinate 3,763 of DATKNZ010000300.1, forward strand.
GCGATGGTGCTCGGCATGTTCTGATCTGGCAAGCCAGTTGCGGTTCCCCTTCTTACCAACAAGCGGCGGTTGAGGGCTGCACCGAACCGGGCAATGTTCGATCGAAAGAGGATCGTTTGGCAGCTCAGGAATGGATGTCCTTGTTCTGGCCTGAGGCGGTGGTTAGGGATGGGGTTCGGCGGTTCCGAATTCTGGTGGACATGCCGTTCAAATAGTCGATGAGCGGACCCTCTGATACGGCTGACTGGGGCGCCCGGGGCGGGGCGAGATGCTTGCCGAACGGCTGTTCGGCTGCGGGATTCAGTCTGCGCCGTCCAGCATCGGCCCGAAGCCGAACTTCTTTGCCAGGGCCAGAGAGACCTTCAAGGATTTTACACCCGCCGTGCAGGTCGAATCTGCCAGCGATGCGGCGGCAATGCAGACACCGGTCAGGAGGCAGCGCTGCAGGTCCCAGCCTTCGTGCAGGCCGTAGAGAACCCCCGCACAGAACGCGTCCCCCGCCCCGGCCGTGCCGGCAATGTATTTCGCCGGGAGCTTCAGTGAGGGCTGCCAGAAGTCGTCGCCTCGGCGGGTCCGGGCGAAAGCGCCTTCGGGGAAGTGGACGATCACGAGTTCGCGAACGCCCTGTTGCAGCAGCGCGCCCGCGGCGTGGCGCAGCGCGACCGTATCCAGCGCGCCGCCCGAAGGCCGGATCTTAAACCCAGTGGTCTTGCCCGCCTCAATCTCGTTCAAGACGCAGTAATCCACGTGCCTCAAGGCAGGGTTGACAATCCTGGCAAAGCGGTCGCTGTCCTCGCTCACCACATCGGCGCACGTTTTGACTCCCGCCGCCTGGGCGCTGGCCAGCAACCGTGCGGCGCGCGTGCCGTAACGCGGGTCCGGCTGATCCAGGGCATCCAGCAGGAGCAGGTAGCCCAGGTGGAAGATGCGCACCGGCAGCTTC
>DATKNZ010000301.1:0-2564 GCA_035541055.1 Candidatus Acidiferrum sp.
GCGAAACACTCGTGCAGCTTCACTTGCAGCTCGGGGGCATTGGCCTGGGCGTCCTCGTCCCGCGCTTCCGCCGGGTAGAGCAGCTTGAGCTTGCGGCCATCGGGCCAGGCGATGCTCAGCGGCGCCAGCTCGTCCAACCAACCGCGCTGCTCGGGCGCGAGCCGCTGAAGGAACGCGTCGCGCAACGGCGTGGCCTGCGCCTCCTTGGCGAGCGTCAGTCCCTCGAAAGCCCGCGCCAGGCAGGCGGTGATTGCCGGCTCGTCATAGCCCGGGAACTCCAGCTCCGGCATCACGGCCACCACGAGGTTGGCGCGGGCAACCAATTGCTTCAACTCGTGGTTGAACAGCGGCAGCTCGAAATAGCCCTTACCGTAAGCCTCCGCCAGGCAACGGCCCGACGCCTTCGGCTCCACGTCCCGCTGGTGCTCGTGATGAATGACGAGGTCGCGGAAGCGCACCAGCTTCACGGCGGCAACTCGCTTGTGCGTGCGGTCGTAGAGGTGTTCGATGCTGGCCGTCACCTGCTCGGGAAAGGTTTCCTCCACCCACTCGCGCTGCACGGCGCTGGCCAGCCCCAGCAAGGTGAGGTTGCCGGAGCCGCGGCCGGTCACTTCGCGGATGCTCGCGGCCACGAACAGCGGCGCGTTCTGCACCACGCTTTCGCGCATGAGGGTGCCCTGGCGTCCTTCGGTCAAGTCGCATTCGAGGGTGCCCTGGTCGCGCCGTCGGCAGAGCTGGTCAATGAAGCCCGTCATGATGCAGCGCGGAAGCGGGTCCGCCGGCGCCCCCTTCGGGGTGGCAGAGGAGGATGGAGTATGGAGGATAGAAGATGGGCCAGGTAGGGACGCCTCGCCGAGGCGTCCTTCGAGGGGCGCAAGCGGACGCCTCGGCGAGGCGTCCCTACCTCCGCCATCCTCCATCCTCGATCCTCCATCCTCGCTGCGCAGCAGCCCCTGCTGCCGTGCAATCTGCATAATCTGCTCGAAAGTCTGCTCTACCTGCCGCGCCGTCTGGGCGTGGATGCCGTAGCGGCGGCACGTCTCCACGCCGAAGTTGTTCTTCCGGGCGAACTGGTAGGCCCGCATGAGGGTGTAGAAGTCGGATTCCTGGCTGGCCTCGAACAACTCGCGCGCTTGCTGGATGTGCTTGTCATCGCGCCCCAGGCGCATCAGCAAGTCCCGCCCGCTGACCAGCGCCGCGCACAACGCCGCCGCTGGCACGCACCCGAACTTGCTGGCCTCGACCAGCATCCGCGAATACCTCGGGTGCATCGGCAGCCGCAGCATCTGCCGCCCAATCGGCGTCAAATCCGCCTCCATTGGGGGCGTGCTGCTGCCGGCTGGCGCCTCCCTTTCTCCCCGGCCAAGCTGGTAGGGACGCCTCGCCGAGGCGTCCGCCTCCGACCCTGCCGCAACCTGGACGCCTCGGCGAGGCGTCCCTGCCACATCGCCTGAAGGGGATAAGCCCGACTCGTAATTCGAAATTCGTAAATCCCTGAGCGCGCCCAAGGTCACCAGCAACTGCTCTGCCCTTTCGACCGCCTGCGCATCCGGCTTGTCCAGCCAGTCGAACTCCGCCGCGCGCTTGATCCCCAGCGAGTGCAGCAGCAGCACGACTTCGGCCAAATCGCTGCGCTGAATCTCCGGCGGATTGCGCTCCGGGCGGTTCAACTGGCCGCTTTCGGTCCACAACCGCCGGCAGGTACCGGGCGCGGTGCGGCCGGCGCGGCCCTTGCGCTGATCGGCCGAGGCGCGGCTGATGGGCTCGAGGAACAGCGTCCCGATGCCCCGCTCGGCATCGTAGCGCGCGACTCGCGCCAGGCCGCTGTCCACCACGTGCCGGATGCCGTCAATGGTGACCGACGTCTCGGCGACATTCGTGGACACAACCACCTTGCGCAGCGGGTTGGGCGCGAAAGCCATGTCTTGCTGCTCGGCGGGCAAATCGCCGTGCAAGGGGATCAACGCCAGCCGCTCCTTCACGCGGCAGGCCCGCAGCGCGCCGATCGTCGCGTTGATCTCCCCCAAGCCGGGCATGAACACCAGGATGTCTCCCGGCTCGCCCGCGTTCACGATGCCTTCCACCTCATCGGCCGCCTGGTCCGTGACGGGCCGCTCGTCCGGGTGCCCCAGGTATGTCACCTCGACGGGGAACGCCTGCCCTTCCGATTGTAGGATCGGCGTCGCCGCCCCGAGATAGTCTGCTACGGGTTCAGCTTCCAGCGTGGCTGACATGACGCCCAGCTTGAGGTCGGGTCGCGCCGTGAGTTGCAAATGCTTGGCCAGCGCCAGGGAGACGTCGCTCAGCAGGTTGCGCTCGTGGAACTCGTCGAAGAGCACCACGCCCACGTTGGAGAGGGTGCGATCGTCCTGCAGCCAGCGCAGGAGGATGCCTTCGGTGACGTAGCTGATGCGCGTGCCCAGGCTGGTCTGGTCGTCAAATCGGATCTGGTAGCCGACCTCCGCCCCCAGCGGCACGTGGCGTTCCCAGGCCACGCGCGCGGCCACGGTTCGCGCCGCGACCCGCCGCGGCTGCAACACCACGATCTTCCGTTCTCCCGCCAG
>DATKNZ010000302.1:0-34730 GCA_035541055.1 Candidatus Acidiferrum sp.
GACCTTGCACTGAACATTGCGGCCGAGCTTGAGGTAGTGCGAGCCTTCCTTGACCCAGCCGCGCTTGCGCCACAACTTCCAGACCTCGGCGTTGGGAGCATCGCCTTTGAACACGTCAGCCGGAGCCTCGGAGTCGCGCCACTTTGAGAAGTAGTCGAACAGCGAAGCCGCGCCCGCCACGCCGGCGATGCCGGCGGCGCCGAGGCCGAGGGCGGCGCGACGCGATATAGCGCGCCGGGGCCGCGTCCTTGCTGGTTGCATGGCCGAGAGATCGGAACGTCTGGTTCGCTCCGTGGGCATGGCTGTAGAAGAACATACACCAGCGGCGCGGGCGATACCAGCCCGGGCAAAAAGCTGGAATACCCGCGGCGGACCTTTTCTCCTTTTGCCGGCAAAGGCGCATTGGCACTATGCCGCTGATGGGCATCACACCGTTGCAATTCAAGCAGATGCAGGAGCGCCTTGGGAGCCCGCGGCGCTTGCCGGCGCCCGTCCTGGAGCCGACGGTGCGCAAAAATGCCGGGGTCCATCAGGTGATCCTGGGTCTTGACCCGTCCCTGCGGGGCACAGGTTACGGCATCATTCGCGTTGGCCGGCCGTCGCCGCAGACGCTGATCCACGGCACGGTCACCTGCCCCGCGGCCTGGGCTCGCTCCCGGTGCCTGGTGAAGATCGTCCAGACCCTCCGAGACGTGATGAAACAGCATCAGCCGGGCGTGTGCGTGGTGGAGGGCTTGTTTTACGCGCAGAACCTGCAGACGGCGCTCATTATGGGGGAGGCGCGGGGCGCGGCACTGGCGGCGCTCGCCGAGGCGGGCTTGGACATTTACGAGCTGGCGCCGCGGAAGGTCAAACAGGCCATCGTCGGGTTTGGCGGCGCCCAGAAGCTCGCGGTGGCCAAGATGGTGCAACGCATGCTGCGCCTGCCTGCCCCGCCCGCGCCCGACGCCGCCGACGCTCTCGCCCTGGCCCTGGCCTTTGCGCATGAGCAGGGCCGCTACAGCTTGCAGACCCCTAAAAGAATCTAGCGCCCGTATGATTACGTTCCTTCACGGCAAACTGGTCGAGGCCTTGCCCACACAGGTGACGGTGGATGTCCACGGGGTGGGCTATGAAGCCCTCATACCCTTGTCTTCTTATGACAAGCTCCCGCCGCCAGGGCAGGAGGTGAAGCTGCTGACGCACCTCGCCGTGCGCGAAGACGCTCATACGCTCTACGGCTTCATGACCACGGCGGAGCGCGACCTTTTCCGGCTGCTGGTCAATACCGTGAGCGGCATCGGGCCCAAGATCGCCCTCAACGTCCTGAGCGGGGTCAGCGTGACCGCCTTCCGCGGGGCGGTGGCGAACGGCGACGTCAAAGCCCTTTCCCAGATCTCCGGCGTCGGCAGGAAGACGGCCGAGCGCATCGTCGTCGAGCTGAAGGACAAGATCGGCGCGGCGGGCGCGTGGGAAGCTTCGAGCGCCCAGCGCGCCCTTTCGCCGGAAGACCAGAAGGTCAACGACGCCGTGCTTGCCTTGATGGCGCTGGGCTTCAAACAGCTCGAGGCGCAGGACGCGGTCCGCAAGGTCCTGAACTCGCTGGGTCCGCGGGCCACGGTCGAAGACCTCGTCCGCGCCTGCCTGAAGAAAGGAGCCTGAGTATTGCGCGGGGGGCTGCCGCGCCCCGGAACATGCAGGACAAAGCGACAGCGATGAAGCCGAAGCGCGCCGGGGTGGTCGTCCCCAACGCGCCCCGGTGGCACCAGCGGCTGGGCGCGTGGCTGGTCTTTGCGCTCGTCCGATCGGTGGCGGCCACCCTGCGCTTTCGCTGGCACGACCGCTCGGGCTTTTACGACACGCAACCCGCCGGGGCGGCCATCTACTGCGTCTGGCACAACAGGCTCGCGCTCTGCCTGGAGATGTACTACCGCTACGCCAGGCAGCGCATCAGCACACCCGGCATGGCGGCCATGGTCAGCGCGAGCAGGGACGGCGCGCTCCTGGCCGCGATTCTTGAATGCTTCAGGGTGCAGCCCGTCCGCGGCTCGACCAGCCGGCGCGGTCCGCAGGCCCTCCTTGAGCTGACGAGTTGGTCCGGGCGCGGCTACGACCTGGCCATCACTCCCGACGGCCCACGCGGTCCCTGCTACACCGTGCAGGAGGGCATCATGTCCCTTGCCCAGCTCACCGGCCTGCCCATTTTGCCGGTGGCCTACCACTTGCCCTGGAAGGTGCGGGCGAAGAGCTGGGATCGCTTCCAGATTCCTCTGCCGTTCTCGGTGTGCAACGTCCACGTGCGGCCGCCGATCCGTGTGCCGCGGGATGCTTCGGACGCCCAGCGCGAGGCGCTGCGCGTCGAATTGGAGCGCACGCTGAGAAGCATTACCTACGATTAGCGGCTATCACCAGGGAGCAGCCTTTTCTTTCGCGCGCCTCCCTGCTAGAACGCTCGCGATGCAAGCTGTCATTGACTACCTCAAGCAGAACGAGTCGCGCGCCATTGAAGAACTATGTGAATACGTGCGCTTTCCCAGTGTGTCCGCGCAACCGCAGCACCAGCAGGATTTGCAGGCCTGCGCCCAATGGGTGGTCAAGCACTGCCAGGCCATCGGCCTGGAGGCGCAGCTTTGCCCGACACAGGGACACCCCATCGTGGTGGCCAAAACCCCGCCCGCCAAGGCGTCCAAGAGCCGCCGCCACTTCGTCGTTTATGGCCATTACGACGTGCAGCCGCCGGAGCCGCTGGACTTGTGGAAGTCGCCCCCGTTCGAGCCGCGCGTTGAAGGGCGCTCGCTCTTCGGGCGCGGCGCCAGCGACAACAAGGGGCAGAACCTCGCGCACCTGAAGGCGATCGAGGCCTACCTCAAGACGGGCACGGACCTGCCGTGCGACCTCACCTTCGTCATTGAAGGCGAGGAAGAGGTCGGCAGCAAGAGCCTGGCCGCGTTCCTGAAGGCGCACCGCGCCGAGTTGCGCTGCGACGCCATTGTCATATCGGATACCGGGATGCCCACGCCGAAGCACCCCGCCCTTACCTACGCCCTGCGGGGCATCACCAGCTTTGAAGTGACGCTGAACGGCCCCTCACGGGACCTGCATTCCGGCATCTTCGGCGGCACGCTCGATAACCCGGCCATGGCCCTGTGCCAACTGCTGGGCAAGCTCCGCGACAAGAACGGGCGGGTAGCCGTGCCCGGCTTTTACGATGACGTGAAGCCGCTCTCGGCCTTCGAGCGGAAGCAATTGAAACGGCTGCCCTTCAACGCAGCCGAGTACCGGAAGTTCCTGGGCGTGCCAGCGCTGTTTGGCGAGCGAGGCTTCACCGCTATCGAGCAGCGCTCCGCCCGCCCGACCTTCGAGATCAACGGCCTGACCAGCGGCTACCAGGGCGAGGGCAGCAAGACTATCGTCCCTGCCTGGGCGCGAGCCAAGGTCACTGTGCGCCTGGTGCCGGAACAGGACCCACGGCGCATCAGCAAATTGGTGATACGGCAGCTTCGGAAGCTATGCCCGCCGACGGTGCGGCTGGAGGTCAAAGCCGGGCACGGGGCCGAGGCCTACCTGGTGTCGCCGACCGGCCCGCAGGCGCAGGCCGCGTTGCGTTCGCTCAAGCTGGCGTTCGGCTGCGAGCCCGTGCTGCTGCGCGAGGGCGGCTCGATACCTATCGTGAACTCGTTTAAGAGCATCCTGCACGCCGATTCGCTGCTGGTTGGCTTGGCGCTGCCGGACGACAATGCCCACTCGCCAAACGAGAAGTTCGACCTGGATTGCTTTGCCAAGGGCCAATTGATGAGCGCGCACCTGTGGCAGGAACTGAGCCGGGCCTGAGGCTGGGGCACCCCGGCTAAGCCCCTGGCCCGCAGCCTGGAGGGAAGCCCTACGTGCCGAATTTGTAAGCTCCTCCAGCCAAGGAGCTTGCCCGGTATCATCCTCGCCGGCAGGCGAGTCACGCCGGGGTCTCACCGGATACACACAAGGGATAACAATGTTATCCCCTGTGTGTATCCGGTGAGTATCCGGTGAGACCCCGGTGTGACTCCAGGGCGGAGGGGGTGCGCAAGAGCTGGAATCTGGAAGTGTTTGCCCGTGAACACCTTACTTCGTGTGCCCTTCCAGTCAGGCCTCGACCCACCGCTCCAGTTCGGCCGCCAGCCGCTCCAGCGGCAAGCCAACCACGTTGGTATAGGAGCCGGCGACCTTCCGCACGATCAAGTCTCCCTTCTGCTGGATGGCGTAGGCGCCCGCCTTGTCCAATGGGTGCACGGCGCTGAGATAGTGCCGGATGCGGGTGGCATCCAGCGGGCGGAATGTGACCGCGGTGCTCTCGGCGAAGACCGCCTGCCGATGGTGCCGCAGGTGGATCAGGCAGATGCCGGTCACAACCTGGTGCGTGCGGCCCTGGAGCCGTTCGAGCATCTCGAATGCCTCGTCGAGCGTGCCGGGTTTGCCAAAGAGCCTGGTCTCGAGGTACACGAGCGTGTCAGCCCCCAGCACCAGCGCATCGGGGAATCGCTTGGCCACGGCCCGCGCCTTGCGGTAGGCGTTGAGCTGGCATAACTCGCGCGCGGTCATTTCGGCGTGGTGGAGTTCGGTGATGTCAGCGGGCACGACCCGGAATTCCAGCTTCAGTTGCCGCAGGAGGTCCACACGCCTCGGAGAGGCCGAAGCAAGCACCAGCGGCGGCAAACCCTTTAGCGCGGCTCGCATTACGCAAGCATAGCTGGATAGCGGGCGACAGTCGAGCCATGAGCCGATCCCCGGGGTCGCTCCATGCGCCGACTGACGTTGGCCTGGCAGCGCTTGCCTTTCCATGTCGGCTTTCTATGCTCGCGGGCGACTGACCTATGCATAAGGCGATCCGCTTCAAGCTGTTCCTCATGATGGTGCTGGAGTTTTTCATTTGGGGCTGCTGGCTGCCGCTCATCTATGGGTATCTTCCCAGCCTGCAGTTCTCTCCGGGGGAGCAGGCGTGCATTCTCAATACCTTCCCCGTGGCGGCCATTGTCGGCATGTTCTTCAGCAACCAATATGCCGACCGCCATTTCGCAGCGGAGAAGTTCCTCGGATTCAGCCACCTGGTTGGCGGGGTGGCCATTTTGCTGCTGGCCTTCACGCGGTCGTTCTGGCCGTTCTTCTGGCTCATGCTGGTGCACTGCCTGCTATACGTGCCGACGCTTTCCATCGCGAACTCCATCGCCTTTGCCAATATGAAGGACGCGCAGAAGGAGTTCGGGCTGGTACGGGTAGGCGGCACGATCGGCTGGATTCTAGCCGCGTGGCCGTTCACGTTCATCCTGGTGGATTGGGACAAGGTCCACGCCGCAAACCCGCAGGGTTTGGTCCGGTGGCTGGGGGTTGTCCTGAGCTCCGGTCTGAGCGGCCCAGCCCTGCAGCAGGCCACGCGGTGGACCTATATCGTGGCTGGGCTGGCTTCTCTAATCCTGGCGGCCTACAGCCTCATGCTGCCCCACACCCCTCCCAAGAGAGTGGAAAGCGGCGCCGACCGCTTCGCCTGGTTGGAGGCCGTCAAGCTCCTCAAGCACCCGTTCGTGCTGGTGCTCTGGGTTGTGACGTTCGTGGACTCCTTTGTGCTCTACAGCTACTTCAACTGGACGGGCGTGTTCCTCGGGACCAGTGCGGCGGACGGCGGCGTGGGCGTGCCGGGGAACTGGATCATGCCGGTCATGAGCCTGGGCCAGATCGCCGAAATGACGACGATGCTCGTCCTGGGCGCCGTGCTGAAGCGGCTCGGCTGGCGGTGGACAATGGTGATCGGCATCCTCGGGCACTCGGCTCGCTTCGCGGTGTATGCCTTTTTCCCGAACGCCCCGGCAGTCATCGTGGTGCAGTTGCTGCACGGGATCTGCTACGCGTTCTTTTTCGCCACGGTATATATCTTCGTGGACCAGTATTTTCCGAAGGATGTGCGCGCCAGCGCGCAGGGGTTGTTCAATGCGGTAATCCTGGGCATTGGCGCATTGGCTGCCAACTCCCTCTGCCCGTACCTGGTGCAGCGGCTGTTCACGCATGGCGGGATTACCGATTATCGGGGTCTTTTCCAGGTGCCGTTGGCGGCGGCTACCCTGGCCGCGATCGCGTTGGCTTTGTTCTTCCGCCCGCCGGCCCGGAGCCAGGAGTTGGCGCAAGGCCCCGCGGTGGCCAGCGCCGCTTAGATATCAATCACCGGCCCGTTGCCGCCCGCCCCTGAATCCGGCGGGCGCCGGCGATGCTGGACGGTGATCTTCGAGGGGCTCGTGCCGGTGAGGACGTGCAGGACTGAGGAGATGACACTAAGGAGCAGCGCACCCCAGAACGCGGCCCAGAATCCGTCCACCTTGAAGTGGGGTTGCAGGATCGAGCCGACGAAATAGAGCAGCAGGGCATTGATGACCAACCGGAACAGACCCAGCGTGAAGAGCAGCAAGGGGAAGGTCAGCACCATCAGGACCGGGCGGATGAAGCTGTTCAGTATCCCCAGCACGAGCGAGGCGACGAACAGGTCGAGCGGCTTCTGGTAGGTGATGCCTGTGACCACGTAGCAGGCCACCAGCACGGCCAGTGTATTGATCAGCCAGCTTGTGATGAACCGTTTCATGCCTCGATGCGAAGCCACCGGCAGGCTTTGCCCGGCATCACCGCCGCCCCGGCCACGCACGCGGGCACCAGGCAGAACTGGCCTGGAGTGAGCTTTGCCGTGTGCTGTGGGTGCACAACGTTGGCCTCCCCGGCGAGCAGCGCGATGATCTGCAGCCGTTCCGGCGGCAGCGACATGAGGGCGCCCGCTTCCGCCTCGCATACCTCGGCGCTGAACAGGGTATCGCGCACAAGCTGCCGCAGCTTCAGCGGCGGGTCGCCGGTAAACTCCCCCTTCAGCAGCGCCGGTTCAAAGTCCTGGAAGTCTATGCAGGCGAGCGATTGCTGGATGTGGAGGTCGCGGGGCTTTCCGTCCAGGCCCACCCGGTTCCAGTCGAACACCCGGAACGTGGTGTCGGAGTTCTGCTGGATTTCGAAGATGACCAGCCCCGCGCCGAGCGCGTGGACCCGCCCGCTGGGCAGGAAGATCGCGTCTCCTTGCCGCACCTTGAGGCGATGGATGAAGTTGGCGGCTGAGCCGTTCTCAAGGCTCCTCTCGAAGTCGCCCCTCGTCGTGCCTCGCTTGAACCCGGCGTAGAGCACGGCCTTTGGCTCGGCCTCCGCGACATACCACATCTCTGTCTTGGGCTCGCCGCCCACCACGGCCACTTTGGCCGCCGGCGGGTGAACTTGCAGGGACAGAGCCTGTTGCGCATCGAGAATCTTGATCAGCAGGGGAAAGCGCCCGTTCGCCGTCGGGGCCGCGCCGAGCAACTCGCGTTGATGCCAAGTCACCAGCGAATGCAAGTTCCTGCCGGCGAGCGGTCCTTCGGCCACAACGCTCACGTCGCCAGGCCGGTCGCTGATTTCCCAGGACTCGCCGATGGGCACGTTTGGCGGGAGCGGCTTGTGGTAAAGGCGTTGCAGGTTGCGCCCGCCCCATATCCGCTCCTTGAAGATGGGATGGAACGTCAGCGGGTAGAGCATGGCCTGGGAGCCCAAGGCAGAGGGGAGGTTTAGGCCTCCACTTTCTCTGCCGGGGCGGCGGGCTGCTTCTCGGCGAAGTGGCCGAAGGCGCGGAACTTGGCGTAGCGTTGCTTCAAGCGCTCCGGGTGGGGCAATGCCAGCACTTGGTCAAGATGCTTCAGGAGGTAATCGCGCAACGTGTGCGCCGCCTGGTCCGGGTTGGTGTGCGCGCCCCCCAGCGGCTCGGGCACAATCTCGTCCACCAGCTCCAACTCCAGTAGGTGCCGGGCGGTAATCTTCAGCGCCTCCGCGGCTTTGGCGGCCGCCGAGCGGTCCTTCCAGAGAATGGCGGCACAGCCCTCGGGGCTGATCACCGAGTAGTAGGCGTTCTCCAGCACCAGGACGCGGTCCGCCACGCCAATGCCCAAGGCGCCGCCCGAGCCACCTTCGCCGATCACCGCCGCGATGATCGGCACCGAGAAGACCATCATCTCGCGCAAGTTCACTGCGATGGCCTCCGCGATGTGCCGTTCCTCTGCCCCGATGCCGGGGTAGGCCCCCGCGGTGTCAATCAGGGTGACGATCGGCAGGCCGAACTTGTCGGCCATCTTCATCAGGCGCAACGCCTTGCGATAACCCTCCGGATGGGCCGAGCCGAAGTTGCGCAGGATATTCTCTTTCGTGTCGCGGCCCTTCTGCGTGCCGACGACCATGACCTTGTGCGCGCCAAGCAGCGCGAAGCCCCCCACGACAGCCCTGTCCTCCGCGTAAAGCCGGTCCCCATGCAACTCATTGAAGTCGGCGAAGGCGAGCCTCAGGTAGTCCAACGTGAAAGGGCGCTTGGGGTGCCGGGCGATCTTGATGCGGTCCCAGGCGCTCAGGTTGGCGAAAATCTGCCGCCGGGTCTCCTCGATCTTCTTCTCAATTTGGGCGACCTCCTCCTCAAAGCTGATGCCCAGGGAATGCTCCCCTGGATGCCTCTTCAGCTCTTCGAGCTTGGCTTGCAACTCGGCAATAGGCTTCTCGAAGTCGAGATGGTGCTTCATCCGCTCAAGCCTAGCCGGTGGGCGGGGGAGCGGCAACGCCCATTTCGCCTCGGCAGCTTGTCGTCTTCGCCCTCCTGCTGGTGTCAATCGAGGACCGAGGACGAGAACGAGGAGGAGGACGAGGACCGGTTTGGCGCCCTCGGTACAATCAAAGAGCCGGACTTGCATCCGGCTCTTAGTGGTGACGAAGCTTATACGCCTTCACCCAGGCGCTCAGAAGGGTAATGCGGCCAACTATTCGGTCGCTGTTCGAACCGCATTACAAGCAAAGCTCCTATGCTAACCCTAAACGAACAGCGAAATCTTCGCTCGCGCCTGTTTTATGCTACACTGCTCTTGCAGAATCCGCAAGGCGTTTTTTTGCCTTTTTTGCGCCGGGCACATCGTGCCAATGTCCTTAGTTTGGCAGGGACGCGTTCCGGCGCGTCCCCATTTTCCCGAAATAGCAGGGACGCGGTGGAACGCGTCCCTACCTGAACAAGGACAGTGTTCAGATGTGCCCTTTTGCCCCGGAGCGCGCCCAGCAACTCTGGCATTGCTGCCCCCGAGGACGGGCGCGCTCCGTGTTACTGCCTGCAGGCTAAGGATAGATCAGCCGATAGAACACCGGTGGGTTGGTCGGGACAATTGTGATGCTGTAGCTGCCGTCGCCGGCGCCGGGCACGATTGACCAGTTGTTGCTGCCGTTATTGATGCCGGTGGCATTGGTCAGGCCCTGAAGGTTCCAGCCCTGACCGGCCGGCCAGGAAAGGCTCAGCGTGTTCGTGCTTACGCTGTGAGTAAGCGTCACCGGGCTGGTCGGGCCGGGTTGCACCAGCAGGTTGCCGACGCCGGTGAGGTAGGGAGAGGCGTTGAGCATGTTGTACAGGCCCGCAGGCTGGCTGACTCCGTTCAACACCAACCCGGCCACGACGTTGGTCCCCACGTAGTCCATTTCCAGCACGGCTCCGCCGCCGGCGATGGAGACGGTTGATTTGGTGAGGCTCAGCGTCGCGAGATTAGTCAGGGTGAGGTTGCCCGCGGCGACGGTTAGGTTCAATCTGCGCACGCCGTCAGAGAACGTTCCTCCGTAGGTTGAACTTCCGGTCGAGTTGTACGTGAACGCGGAGTCACGGCTGGTGCTGGTGTTCGTGATGGTGAGCCCCGCCGCAGTCGTTGGGTCGAAACCAGCTATTTGCTGGCTGAAGCCAGCCAGGTCGAGCCGGTTGCCCGTGCCATTGCCCACCTGGAAAATGGTGCTCGTGGGCAAGGCGTTGTTCACGCCGAGCCGGAGTGTGCTGCTGCCGGCGAAGATCGTCGTTAGCCAGGTATTCGCGCTTGAGGCGAGAGTCCACGTTGTGCCGTCGTCCACCTGGAACATTCCAGCGGCGGGGTCTAAAGCAACGGAGCCTAGCAGGTAGCCGACGCTGGTGCTGTTGCCGCCGCGAACCAGGAACTTGCCGCCCAGGAAGGTGGAATCGGAGCTGATGTTCCCGCTGATGACCAATGTCGAGTTCGCATCCACGCCGAAGCCGATGACGTTGCCCAAGCCTGTCGAATCGCCCGTCAGCAACACCGTGCCGGCCCAGGTGTTGGTTACACTCCCGCCCGTGCCGAATAGAGCGGAACGAATGGCGCCGGCGCCCCCGGAGGACATGGTGAGCGACCGGTTGGCGGGGATGCTGATGCCGCCGGACAGGGTGAGGCGCGTGCCGGTCAGGCCCGCACCGCCCGTGGTGCTGTAGAGGACGACGTTCAGGTTGGTGCCCAGGGCGTTCGTGCTGGCCAGCACCAGGGTGCCGTTGGTGATCGTGGCCAGGCTCATGGCGTTGGACCCGGCCAGCGTCCACGAGCCGGCGCCGGTCTTAAATAGCATGCCGCCCCCGCCGCCGAGGTTCACCGGTCCGTTGATAGTGCCGGCACCGCCGCTGTCGCAGGTCAGGGTCAGATTGTTCTGAGCACTGCTCGTAATGCCATTCGCATTGGTGAGGTTGAGCGTGGCATTGCCGTCCACATTGATCGTGGTATCCGAGGTCAAGATGATGGGCCCGGCGAAGAAGGTCACCCCGGCGCCGCCCTTGCGGAGGGCGCCGTCGCCAGCCGAGTTCAGGCCGCTGCCGTTCAAGGTCAGCGCTTCAGCGGCGATATTGACATTCTGGTCAATGTAAAGCTGGGCGCCGCTGGTGACCATGGTGCCGTTGCTGGTGTCGCCCAGGGCGTAGGTGTTCCGGGCATAGAGCCTGCCGCTTGAGATGGTGGTGACACCGGCGTAGCTGTTGCTCGCGCTAAGGGCACAGGTTCCCGAGCCGATCTGGGCGACTGAGCCGCTCCCGGAGATGCTGCCGCTGAGCACGACGTCCCCTGTCTGGTTGGCCACGATTGCGCCGTTGTTGGTGATATTGCCGCTGGTGAGGGTACCTGTGCTTCCGCTGTTGCCGATCTCCAGGGTGCCGGCGCTAATGATCCCTCCGTTGATATAGGTGTTATCATTCTCAAGGATCCAGGTGCCGCTGCCGCCCTTCGTGAACCCCGCGGCGGAAATGGAACTGCCGGTGAAATCGTAGGTCTCCGATGCGTTCACGTTCACTGCCGCAGGGATGACCGGGGCCGCGACATAGATCGGCGGCGAGTTCGAGCCGGTGTTATCGAAGTTCGCCGTGTCGCCGTTGAAGAAAGTGACTGGGGAGCCGGCCTGAATCCAGTTGGGGGTGGTATTGATATCCCACACGTCGCTGGTGCCGTCGCCGCGCCAGGTCAGGTTGGCGGGGATGTGGTTGATGAGCAGCTCAATGGTTTTGGCGGTGGTGTTGTTGTTAATGGTGAAGCCGCTGGGGACGGAGATCTGGCTGACGTCGCCAGAGAAGGTATTGTAGCTGAAGAGCGTGTATTTGCCGCTGGCGGCGGGAAGGGAGTTGAGGAAGTTCAGGTTCAACGTGACCGGGCCGGCGACGGTGAGGGTACCCGTAACGACGGTGTAATCATTGACGCCGCCGCCGATGGTGGTGACGTTGGCGAGGTCATAGTTCAGGCTGCTGCCGCTGCCCAAGGTGAGGTTCGCCACGGTTAGCGTGCCGGCGCTGGCGCCCGGGGCGAGGGTGCCGTTCCCCGTGTTGATAGTGCCCAGGACGCTGCCATTGCCGGAGAGCGTTTGGCTGGCATTAAGGGTCAACGTGCCGCTGGGGAGCAGGGAGACGTCGAGGGTGGCACCGGCGCTGACGGCGAGGTTGGTGGTCGAACCCAGCGTTGCCGAACCCGCAAGCGCGAGAGTACCAGCCATCACGAGCGTGCTGCCGGTATAGGTGGTCGGGCCGCTGAGGGTGAGCGTGCCGCTGCCGGCCTTGCTGAGGGCGAGCGCGCCGCCGCTGTTCTGGATCGTGCCGCCGAAGGAACTGGTCTGGTTGTTGTTGCCCACGCCGAACGTCACAGCCGTGCTGCTCGTGTTGTCCACTGTGCCGCTGCCGCTCAGGCCGTTGACGGCCACGTTGAAGCCGTTGAGGTTGAGCGTGCCGTTGACCGTCACGTTGCCCTTGCCAATGCCATTCGGAATCGCGCGGGAGTTGCCCACCTGAAGTGTCCCGGAGGTGACCGTCGTGTCGCTGGAATAGTCATTAAAGCCGCTGGTTACATAGAGGGTGCCGGCGCCGGTCATGGCCAAGGCGCCCAGGCCCTTCCAGTTGTCGGCGATCCGGGAATCGAGCTCGAGTGTCACGCCGGAGTCCACCTGGAACGTGCCTACGCCGTAGCCGCCGATCGGGCCGAGCATGATGCCGCGGATGCTGCCAAGCGTTAAGTTTGCGGTTGCTTCCAACGTGCCGCCGTTCATGACGAGGTGATCGGCCAGGTAACATTGGGGCTGTGGCCCCAGGTTGCCGGAAGATGAGATGCTGAGCGTTCCGCCGTTAATAATCGTGCCGGATGAGTAAGTGTTGGCGCCCCCGAGGATGAGCGTGCCGCCGCCCGTCTTGGTCAGAGAACCGCCCGGTCCGTTGCCAGTCGTGTCGGAGTTGGCGATAATCCCGCTGTAGGTAAGGGTTTGCCCGTTATCCACGCTGATCGTGCCGTTCCCGTAGCGGGAGGTCGGGCCAAGGGTGATGCCCCGGTTGGCGTTGAGTGTAAAGGTGGCCGTGGCATTCAGAACGCCGCCGTTGATGAGAATGCTGCCTACCAGGGCTGAACCGGGGGCGGTGCCGAGATTCGCGTCGCTGCTGACGTTCAGCGTGCCACCGACGATGCTATTGGTGCCTGAGTAAGTGTTGCTGCCTGTCAGCGCGGCGCTGCCGGTGCCGGCCTTGGTTAGCGAAACGGGGCCTGTGCCATTGTCGGCAATGACGGAATTGATCGAGAGCCCACCGAGAGAGTTGTTTATCAGGACGATTTCCCCCGCCGTGTTGTCCGCGCCACCGGCGGTGAGCGTGCCGGAGTTAACTGCCGTGCCGACGGCGAGGCCCGCAGCGAAAGGCGAAAGCAGCACGCTGCCAACCGGGCCGAGACGGAGAATGCCGGTGGACGTATCAATTGTGGCCGTAGTCCCGGTGTTTTGGAGGAGCGTGTTGATGGTGGTCGTGGCCGCGCCGAGGGTGATATTTCCGCCGCTGCCCGCGCTATTCAAACGCACGTTAGAGGCCGCGCCATCCGCGATCGTGCTGCCGCTTGCGGCAATGTCGGTGTAGCCGGTGTAAGCCGTGATGGGACCATTGGCGCCGCCGATGGAATTCATGGCCCAATCCGCGCCGGCCACCGTGGCGTAGCCCCCCAGGATACCATTGGCGTTCAACGTGGTTGTGTCGGCGATGGAAGCCGCGCCGAAGTCCACCACTCCGCCGCGGTTCCGGTTGATGGCATTCATGCGCAAAGTGGAGGTGCCGCTGCTGCGGGTGATTGCGGAAGTCCCCGCTCCGATCGTGGTTGAGGCATTGGTTTGGGTGTACGAGCCCCCGTTCAGGGTCAGCGTTCCGCCGCCAAGCGTCAGCACCCCGGTGGTAGCCCACTTCGCGTTATTCTGCGTGCTGTAATCCAGCACCAGCGTGCCCTGGTCAACGATCGTGCCGACCGCATCGGTATTCGGCCCCCCGGAAAGGGTCCAAGTGCCGCTGCCGGTCTTGACAATTCCCAGGCCGCCGGAGCCGGTGGAAACGACTCCACTCACTGTGCCACCACCCGTACCACGAAGCACGAAGTAGCGCGGTGAGCTTGCTGAACTGGAGAGGGCGACGCCGGCGCCGCTGGCGCCGGACAAGGTCAGCCCATTGGCCACCTCGGATGCCCAATGCAGGTCTTGGCCGCCGGTGGTCTTGGTCTGGGTTCCAGACATAGTATTGCCCGTGCCCAGGTTCACCAGCACAGCCGAGTAATTATTCCGGCCAAGGTTGGAGATGACATTGGTAATGGTCATGCCGTTGCCGACCAGTTCGATCCGGTGGCTGGTCTGGCTCCCCTGGCCGCCCGCGACGCCAATGCTTCCCCAGCCAAACGCCGTGCTGGAGCCGATGCGGACTGCTGCCGTCGTATTGGGGGCGTTAATGCCAAGATTGAAGTTGGTAAAGCTGTTGTTGCCCGAGAGCGTCAGGATTGCAGAAGGGGCGTTGGCGACCGAGTTGGCCAGCGTCAGGCTGCTGTTGGCGGCGGGGACGGGGACGATGTTCGCACTGATGGTGGCGTTTGCGTTGTCGGTGATGGTCCGATTGGTCAGGCAGAGCGTGAAACCGCCGCCCGCGATGGTGTAATATCCGACGCCGGGCGCGCTGAAAGTGATATTGCCCGCGTTAATGTTCGCGCCCAGGGTCACTGTACCAGCGACGCCGTTGGCGGCGCCGAACGTCGGTACATCCGGAGTCGTGTTGTTGAAGGCGACGTCGGCTGAGCCGTTCCACCAATTGGTTGAGGTGTTGTCCCAGGTGCCGGGGCCGTCTTGCGCCCCGGTGAGGGCTGTATTGCCGTCCCAGGTCAGGTTGGCGGCCGGAGCCAGCGTCGGAACCAGAGCAAGCATGAGGGATATGACGATAGGATGGAGTATTGTCGTTTTCATGGCGGAGGTGAACTTTGCTGCTGAATTTGTTTGTTTGCCTGAAATCCTGAATTCTGCCGGTTCATTTTGCCGGCCGGACCGCGCCTTGGCTACTACCCGAAAGGGTAAAGTGGTGGGAGGGGCCCTGGATGACCGAATGAGAGTTTCGGATGATCAGTGCGCAGGGCCTGGACCGGACAGCCGGCGCTGGCGTTTTCATGCTTAAAAGTGCGCGGGCTCGCGCGGAGCACGTGGGTTTTCCGCACCATTGGTTGACCAACACTCACGGCAGGACTGCCGCTTCAGCAGGCAGTCGTGACCGGAGAGTTATCCTAGCACGAAAGAGTGCATTGTCAACCCCTTATCGGAGAAGGCCCTGCGAATCCGGGCGGTCCCGCCGCCTGCCCTGCCGCACGCCCTCTCCAGGTAGCCAGTGGCCGTCCAGTCCTGCCCGTGCGGACCCGGTGTATGCCCGGTGTGTCTCCCATGGGGCCCGGACCACATGGGAGACACACCGGGGCCACAGAAGGCCCACACGGGGGACGCCCGCCCCCTGCCTGCGGGCTCGGAGAGCCCCTTTACGCCGCCGCCAGAAGCCGTTCCTGGCCTTGCCGGCCATTCAGCATGACAGGCTTCATCCAGGTGTGCCCGGTACGCGCCAGCAAATCCTCGGCTGCGGCAGGCCCCCATGTCCCGGCCGTATAGAACTCCCGGTCTGAGAGGGGTTTGCCGTCCCAGGCCCGCCGTATGCTGTCCACGATTCTCCAGGCGGTCTCGACTTCATCGCGGCGGATGAAGAGGGTGGCGTCGCCGGCCATCGCCTCAAGCAGCAGCCGTTCGTAGGCCTCGGGCGTATAGGCGCCAAACTCGGCGTCGTAGCTAAAGTTCATCCGCACCGGGCGCACCTGCACGCTGGTCCCGGGCACCTTGCCGTTGAAGCGCAGCGAGATGCCCTCGTCGGGCTGCAGGCGGAGCACCAGCGCGTTGGGCCCCAGGTTTTGGCCGCACTCTGCCGCGAAGAGCACGTGCGGCGTCGGCCGGAACTGCACTCGCACCTCGCTCGTGCTGACGGGCAGGTTCTTGCCTGTCCGCAGGAAGAACGGCACGCCCGACCACCGCCAGTTATCTATATACAATTTCAGCGCGACGTAGGTTTCGACATTTGAGTCCGGCTTGACCTTCGGCTCCTGCCGATAGGCGGGGCGCATCTCTCCGTCCACCGCGCCCGCGAGGTACTGGCCGCGCACCACCTGGCTGCTGATGTCTCCGCCGCCGAACAGACGAATGGACTTGAGCAATTTCACCTTCTCGTCGCGGATGGACTCCGCTTCCAGGCTCACCGGCGGCTCCATTGAGATCAGTGACAGCACCTGCAACAGATGGTTCTGCACCATGTCCCGCAACGCGCCGGCCTCCTCGTAGTACCCGCCGCGCGAGCCGACTCCGAGCTGCTCGCTGACCGTGAGCTGCACGTGGTCCACCGTGTCGCGGTTCCAGACGCGCTCGAACACGGAGTTGGAGAAGCGGAACATGAGGATGTTCTGCACCGTCTCCTTGCCCAGGTAATGGTCAATGCGGTAAATCTGCTGTTCCCGGGCGTAGCGGACCAGCTCGCGGTTCAGGGCGCGGGCGGACTCCAGGTCGTGCCCGAAGGGCTTCTCCACCACAATGCGCTGCCAGCCGTCGGGGCTGTCCTTGTGCAGCAGTCCCGCGCGGTGCACCTGCTCGACGGCCTCGCCGAATTGGCTGGGCGACACGGCCAGGTAGAACAGCAGGTTGCGGCGCAGCGGCTCCTTGCCGAACCCGCTGAGTTGCTTGCCCAGCCGCGCGTAAGCCGCTGGGTCGGTCAGGTCGCCCTCGCAATAAGTCACGTGCTGCGCGAACTCCCGCCAGACCCCCTCATCCACCGGCTTGGTGCGCGAATACTTGTCCAGCTCCCCCCGCAGCTCCTTCCGCCACGAGTCGTCGGTCTTCTCCCGGCGGGCGAAGCCCACGATCCGGAAGTCCTCCGGCATCTGCTTCTCCTTGCAGAGGTGATACAGGGCGGGAATGAGCTTGCGCGCGGTGAGGTCGCCACTGGCGCCAAATATGACTATCGAGCACGGCTCCAGCACCCGGTGCTGCTCACCGAGGCGACAGGCCATCAAATCATCGAACTGTGCGGATGGATTCACGGGCAACCTTCGCCGAGGCCGTGCGGAATTTCAACCAGAGACCGGCGGCAGGGCCCGTTCACGAAGGGCGGTAGGGACGCACTCCACCGCGTCCCCATCTTCCCGAGACAGCAGGGACGCGGTGGAACGCGTCCCTACCACCCTTCATGAATTGGCCTTGGAGCGGCGGAGGAAGGGATGTCCTACGGCGAGGCGCAGACAGGAAAACGAAGGCCGCAGCCGGCCAGAGAGACTGCCTCGCCAGGCTGGAGTGCTAAGCCGTAACAATGCAGTCGGAATTAAACGCAAAGGCGCAAAGGAGCAAAGACGCAAAGCAGGTAAGGCCCCCTTCGACGCCCCCGATAATGGCAACTAAACGGTTAGGTCCAAGGTCTTGGACTCAGACGTCCAAAACCTTTGCGCCTTCGCTCCTTTGCGCCTTTGCGTTAAAGGTCTTCTGCATAGAATACGGCTAAGATGCTTACGACTTCGGCGGCTTGCTCTCGACGGGCGGGACCGGGGCAACCGGCTTCGGGCTGGAAAGCTCGTCCGGCGGCGGCGGGGGAACGTCGTTGGCGGTGACCCGCCGGGAGCCGCCCACGACGGTGACCATCCCGTCACCCTCCGGCTGCAAGCGCGGGCGGGTGGTCAAGTAGTCGAAGGTCTCGTGCAGGAGCACCTTGCCGTCGGGGTTGAAGACCACGTAGTCGTAGGAATGGGCCTTATCCTGGTAGAGGAGGTGCAAGTTGCTGTAGCGGTCCACCTGCGGCTCGGGCCGGCCGAACGACACCATGTGGCCGACCGGGAAA
Organism: Candidatus Acidiferrum sp.; assembly: GCA_035541055.1. GTDB lineage: Bacteria > Verrucomicrobiota > Verrucomicrobiia > Limisphaerales > UBA8199 > JAPLUA01. Next base: position 17,513 of record DATKNZ010000302.1, read on the forward strand.
ACGCAGTAGGTCTTGCCGCCCAAGCCATCCGTCACCCGCAAATACAAGCGCAGCTCGTTCCGGAGATAATGCGCCTGCTGCAAGATGTACTTCCTCGTCACGGGGGCGTAATTCGTAGCGTTTCCGGCCTGCGGGAGCCCCACTTCCTGCTCCCAAAGGCGCGCGCCCTCGACGACGTCAAACTTCTTGGGCGCGCTGGTGAAGTCGTGGCTCCAACCCTTGATGCGGACGGTTGCCGTCACGGAGTAGCCTCCCGGCAATTCGGCGGAGAAGTACGGCGCGAGGTCCACGCGCTTGGTCGCCACTTTCGAAGACGGCAGCAGGAATTCCCCCACCACCGGCACAGCGCCGGTGCGGGGCACGATCTCCCGGTCGTGCGACTCGACCGCGAAGCTCAGCCAATCGGGATCATCTCCCAGCCGCAGTGTCTCCCCCGAGTGGTTGGTGATATGCACGGCGGTGATGATCGTCTCGCCGGGAAGGAACTCATTTTGTTCCTGTGTGACCTCGACGGTGACCTGGGCGACGGCGGGCGCAAGGGCGCCCAGGAGCAAAACCGCGCATAAGCTGAGCCGCTTCATAGCTCAACTCTAAGGACTGCGCCGGCCATGGCAAGCCGCAAACCGCTGGCTACTGCCCCGCCAACCTGGCCAGCGCGGCCTCGACCGCCACCGATGGCGGCAGTGCGCGCAGGCACTCCATCGGCTGGGAGTAGGTGCAATACGAGTTCAGGCAGGGCACGCAGGGCAACTGCAGTTGCAGCACGTGCCCGAGCTGCCGGTAGGGGCCGGTCCGGTCCGGCGCGGTCGGGCCGAACAACGCCACCACAGGTTTGCCGAGCGCGGCGGCCACGTGCATCGGCCCGGTGTCGTTGGTGATCAGCAGATCGCTCCGCCGCAGCCATTCGACCATTTCCGGCAGGGACAGCTTGCCGGTAAGGTCGAGGCACCGGGGGCCGCCAGCCTGCGAGAGGGTCTGGCCCAGCGGGCGCTCCTCCTCGCTGCCGAGTACGGCGAAGCGCAGCTCGGGCCGCCGCGCCGCCAACTGACCCACGAGCGCCGCGTAATACTCGACCGGCCAGCGTTTGTTGGCCCAGCGCGCGCCCGGTTGAAGGGCGACCAGCCGGTGCCCGTTCATCGGCCACTTATGATCGAGGGTCTCCGCAAGCGCGGCCCGCCTGGGCAGCCATTGGAAGTTCCAGTGGACCGGCAACCCGAGGAGCGGCAGCACTTCCAGATACCAGTCCACGGCATGGGTCTGGCGGGAACGGCGCTGCACAACGAGGTCGTAAAAGCCCCGGGCCCCCTCGCGCTGGTCGTCCACCCCCACCAGCAGCCCGCCGTTGGCCAGCCAGGCAAAGGTCCCGCTGCGGATCAAGCCCTGCAAATCAATCACCCAGTCGAAGGCCTGGCGCCGCATCCAGCGAACGCTGCGGACGATTTCCGGCCAGTACTGCGGAGCGGCCCAGCGGCGGCGATGGAAATGGACCACCCCCGCCAGGTCCGGGTCTCCCTCGAGCAGCGGCGCCAGGCGTGTGTCTATCCACCAGTAAATCCGGCTCGCGGGCAGGTGCAGCTTGAGCAGGCGCAGCACCGGCAGCGCCTGGACGACGTCGCCCAGCGAGCTGGGCTTCAGGATGAGAATCTTCACGCCGGGGGTTGGAGCCGGGCGGCTTAACCCGCGCCTGCCGATGCCCGGCTAGCGGCCGAAGGCCAGCCGCTCCGCCAGCCTCGGCGGCAGACCCGCCTCCAGGATCTTCCGCTGCGCGGCGGGGATGTCGTATTCCAGCCGACGCAGTTCAATCGTGCCCTCGTCCATGTCATAGACCACGTAAGCGGCTTTGGGGTTGTTGTCACGCGGCTGCCCGATGGCCCCCACGTTCACGAAGTATTTCTTGCCCGGCTCGGTTTTGAACTTCGAGTAGGTGCCGCCCCGCACCATGTTGTCGCGAATGAACGCCACCGGCACGTGCGTGTGGCCGAAGAAGCACACCGCCGTGTTCTGGTAGGTGAAGCTGGCGGCGGCGGCCAGCTTGTCGAAGACGTAGCCCCACCGCTGCGGGCCGTCCAGGGTAGCGTGCACAATGGTGAAATTGGTGACCATCCGCGCATACTTCAGGTCGCGCAGCCATTGGCGGTCGTCCGCGGTCAACTGCTTGCGAGTCCAGCTTACAGCCTCGGCAGCGGCAGGGTTGAAGCCGTCCAAGGGCTGATCGGTCGAGCAGTATTCATCATGATTGCCCTTGACCACGGGGATGTTCATCTTGCGGACGATGTCCAGGCACTCCTTCGGGTTGGCATTGTAGCCCACGACGTCCCCCAGGCAGGCGTAATGGGTGCATTTCTGCTGCTTGATGTCCTCCAATACGACCTGGAACGCCTCCAGGTTGGCGTGAATGTCCGCGATGATGGCAAACTTCATGTCACTTGCTTACAATTTCAAACCCGCGAAACTCGTTATTCGCTTCTGCCCACGACACAGCCTCATTCCGTATAAAATGGTCCACACCCGACTCGCGGATCGCCTGCCGGAACGCGCCCAGCTCTTCCCGGGCGCCCTCGGCAACCAACTCCACCGCGCCGTCGGGCCGGTTGCACACCGTGCCCGTCACCTCGAAACCCTGGGCGACTGATTTGACGGTGTAGCGGAACCCGACACCCTGCACGTGGCCCGTGTAAATAACCTGCATCCGGCAGCGATTCACAGCTCTGCTCCGGGCCAATGTGCCACAACCGGTTTCCTTCCGGTAGGGGAAACACCGCTCCGGCGGCGTTGACGTCAAACATGAACGCACAAAACCCGCCTCCGCGCAACGTTTTTCGCGCAGCTCGCCCCGGAGCGCGCCCGTCCTCGGGCGCAGCAACTTCAGATTCAGGCCAGGCGACGCCGCGTGCTACGGTCGTTGCCGCGCCCGGGGACGAGCGCGCTCCGGCCCCTACCGCTGCTTTTTGGCCGCCTCCAGCGCCGCCCACAAGCCCGAGCGCGTGATCAGCCCGATAGGCCGGTCGGGTTGCTCGGGGCTCACCACCGGCAGGTTGCCGACGTCCTTGGCCGCGAAGCGCTTGAGGATGGTGAAGAGGTCCTCGCTCGGCAACGCCGACTGCCACTCGGCGGACATGACCTCCTTGACCCGCGTGCTTGCGCGCTGGTCACGTGACACCCGATGCGTCGCCAGCAAGGTCACTCGTCCGCACAGCCGGTTAAACTGCATGACCGGCAGACTCGACAGGCCGTAGTCGCCCATCAAGCCCATGGCCTCCGGGACAGTTGCCTCGGCGTTCACGCACACCGGCAAGTGAATCATCACGTCCGCCACCTTGACCCGGCGCAGCGCAATCGGCTCGAACTCGTCCGCATGGAAGGGCGAATCCAACCGGGTGTTCACCTGCGCCGGAAAGATGGTCTTCTTGCCCGAGAGGATGAACGCGGTGACGACGGCGAACATGGCCGGCGCCAGCAAGCCATAGCCGCCGGTCATCTCGGAAATCATGATAATCGTGGACACCGGCGCCTTGGCTGCCGCAGCAAAGAAGGCCATCATGCCCACGATGGCGTAATCGCCGGCGTGCGGTTCCAAGGCGGGAAAGAGCGCGCCGACAGCGTAGCCGAACGCCCCGCCGAACATGCCGCCCGTAACCACGCACGGCCCGAAAATGCCGCCCGAGTTCCCCGAGCCCAGCGTCAGCGAGGAACCGACAATCTCGGCCGCAGCGGCCAGCAGCATGAACAGCGGCGGGGTCATCAGCAGGTCCTGGTTGATGGCGAACTGCGCCCATCCGTAGCCTGTGCCGATCACCGAGGGGATCACTGTCCCAATCAGCCCGGTGCACACCCCCCCGATCGCGGCGGATGCCCAGAGCGGCCAGCGCCGGAACAGCCGTTCCACCCGGCCATACACCCCCACCAGCACCCGCGCCAGCAGGCCGCAGCCTACACCCAGCAGGGCAAACAGGATCAGCGAAAGCGGGTGCCGGAACTCCGTCGTACCCCCGGGCAGGCTAAAGACCGGCTGGAAGCCAGTCACCGAACCCACGATGGAGTAGCCGATGACCGAGGCAATCAGGGCCGGTACCAGCGCCTCGACCTCGAAATCCTCCGTGTAGAAGATCTCCGCCGCGATCAGCGCCCCGGCCAGCGGCGCCTTGAAAATCGCGGCAATGCCCGCGCCCAGTCCCGCCGCCAGGGCGATGTGCCGCTCTCGCGTGCTCAGCTTGAGCAGTTCGGCGATGCTGGCACCGGTCGCCGCCCCAATCTGCGCGATCGGCCCCTCGCGCCCGGACGTCAGCCCGCCGCCAATCGTCAGCGCCGAGGTGATTAGCTTAAACAGCGCGGTGGGAAACCAGATCCTTTCCCCGTGATGGAAGGCCCGAATGGCGGCGTTCGTGCCGATGCCGGCAGTCTCCGGCGCAAACCGCCAGGTCAGGAACCCTCCAAACAAGCCAATGGCGCCGGTCACCAGCGGCAGCAGCCACGGACGGGCCATGTGGAACGTGTAGGCGCCCGTGCCTCCCTCGCCGCCCGGCAAAGGCCGCACGTATCCCACAGCCGGGATAAGCACGGCATGGTCCACGATGTTGATGCACCAGATCAGCGCAATGGCCCCAAGCCCCGCGCCCACGCCGACGAGGACTCCAATGAATCCCCAACGGCGCAGGAACGTTGCCCCTTCCCAAATGTCAGGTGCGGTCGGCAGCCAAATCCGGTTCTTCATGCGGTGAAGCAACTTAACATGGCAGAAGCGCCTCCAGCCATAAAAGGGAAAACGCGCACGGAGCACGCCCGTCCTCGGGCGCAGCAACGCCAACGTACTTGGGCGCGCTCCGGCGCGCTGGCTATCCGGCTATTGGCTATGCCTGCTCCTTCGGGTCAGCCGGCGCCCGGCCGAACCCCGCGCCGCCCGCAAAGCCCGCTGCCAGCATTTCTCGGTCTCCTCCCGCAACACCTTGGCGTCCTCCCAGCTATTGGGCAGCGCGTGCAGGTTGTAGCCCAGCCACAGCGGCCCCATTTCAGGCACCGCGAACATCTCCCGCCCGGGCGAGGCCGCCGCCAGCCACGTCTCCATCACCTGCTGCATGAACGGCGCGTAATCCCGGAACTCCGGCGTCAGCTTGCCGCGGTCATCGGTGACCGGGACCTGGCAATGATGGCCGTTGAACGGCCGGAAATGGAACTGCTGGGCGCGCTGGATCAGGTCGGGCCGCACCCCCAGCCGGGGCCAATACGGCGGCAGCAGGTGCTTCACCACGGCAATATGCGAGTAGTCCCAGGTCATCGGCAGCAACTCCCCCGCCGCTGTCTCATACGCATCGGCCAGCGCATAGGCCTTCTCCGGGGTCTCCGTGCAAGTGTCCCGGTGCACCTCCACCGCCGCCTCCACCCCCAGCCTGCGGGCTTCGTCCATCAGGCGCCGCGCGAGGCTGAGCGCGCGCGCGGCGGGCGTGTCGTGGTCGGCGAGTTGCACATTGATGTGGTGCGCCCCGGCGTCGCGTTGCTCCCGCAGCAGCCGCGCGAATTCCCGGGGATTCCCCGAAGCGAAATAGCCGACACGCGTCAAGCCCAGTCTGTCTCCCAGCCTCGCGTGCCGCGGCGTGAGCTGCGTCGTGAAACCGTCGAACCCGGCTTCCTTCACGGCCCGGAGCTTGCGCTCGAGCGGCCACTCTTCCTTGCGGGACGGATACCAGACCAGGGTCCAAAGGTTGGCAATATGACGCACCACCGGGAGGGCGGCCTCGACAGGGCCCCCAGGCTGCCCCGCACCCCTGATAGCCGCCTTCTTGTGACGTTGCCTCACGCGGGTCGTGTGCACGAATTCGCCGGCGTCGCGGCGGGTTGAGTTTGGGTCTCCTTGCCGACCGCCTCCACAGGCTCAGCCTGCGCCTCCGACTCACTGCGAGCCTCGCCCTCTCCGGCCGCGCGGGGCCAGATATGGAAGCCGCCGCGGCTGAACTGCTGAATTTCCCACGTCCCCCAGATGCCTTTGCCCTCACGGAAGCCGCGATAAAACACGTCGTGCCGACCCACGTAGGTCTTGGTCCAATGGCACTCCCGGTTCGCCGCGTCATAACGGCCCTTGATCAGAAAGCGGCCAATGTCATCGTTGCCGTCGCCGGTCATGTTGCCGTTCGTGAAGCTCAGGTGCAGGTCCATCCGGTGGCGGTCGCCCGGGCGGTAGTTGTAAAAGCCCGTCCAGGGGCCGGAAGGGAACAGGGTGTCAGTCACAACGCGATACGGCTGCAGGGTAGGGACGCCTCGCCGAGGCGTCTGCCGCCGCCGCAACACGGACGCCTCGGCGAGGCGTCCCTACCCGTTTGAAGTATTCGGTTCATGCCGGCGCGGCCACGCCGGCCCCGTGGCGCCCTTTGAAGGTCAGCTCGGCCACGCCGGATTTGTCCAGCTCGCCCAGGCCATCGGCGACCATCCGGTCGTACTGCTTCTTGGTTGCGGCGGCCAGCGGCAGCTTTAGCCCCTGGGATTGCCCGAGCTTGAGGGCGATGCCCGAATCTTTGGCCGCGTGCGCAGCGGAGAAGAAGCAGGTGTGCTCGCGGTTCTGCATGTCCTCCCCGTCCGTCTTCAGCACCTGCGAATGGGCGCCCGTCTGTGAGAAGACCTCGCGCAGCATGGTGAGGTCCAGCCCCAGCGCTTCGCCCAGCGCCAGCCCTTCGGCCAGCCCGGCCGTGTTGATGTTCATCACCATGTTGACCAGGGCCTTGACCTGCGCGGCCTTGCCGGCGGGCCCCACGTAGCGCATCGAGGAACTGAGCTTTTCCAGCAGCGGCTTGGCCCGCTCGAACGCCTCCGGCTGCCCCCCGCACATCAGGTAAAGTGTGCCTTGCCGCGCCTGCGTGATGCTCGACGCCATGCAAGCTTCGAGCGACTGCGCCCCGGCCCTGGCCGCCCGGCCCTCGACCCACACGTGCACCTGCGGCGTGATCGTCGCGCAGTTGATGAACAGCTTGCCCCGCGCGCCCCGCAGGAGCCCTCCCCGGTAAATCTGCTTCATGGCCTTGTCGTCCGTCACCACGGTGAACACCACGTCGGCAAGCCGCGTGACCTCCCGCAGCTCACCCGCCGCCCGGCAGCCCAGCTCCTGGGCAAGCGCCTGAGCCGCCGCCCCATTCACGTCGTGAACTGCCGCGACCTCATGTCCGCAGTCCTTCAGGCGCCGCGCCATATTGGCGCCCATCCGGCCTACTCCAACAAACCCAATTTTCTCAGGCATAAAGCTTAACGGCAGGGGTGAAGCGCCCTCGGCATGGACAACGGGCAATGGGCAGGATTCATGATCAGGGACCATACTACACCAGGCGCGACTTTGCTACCCGGAGCAAAAGGTCTGGCAAACCTGCCGCTGCCGCGTTCGGTGTTTGGCCTTTCCGGCGTTTAGGCTAACGTTGCCGCATGGCGCAGAAACTGTTCCTGCTGGACGGCATGGCCCTGGTCTATCGCGCACACTTCGCGTTCGTGAACCGGCCCATCCTGACCTCCAAGGGCGTGAACACCTCCGCCCTCTACGGGTTCACCCAGACTTTGCTGGACATCCTCAAAAACCAGCAGCCCACGCACATGGCCGTGGCCTTCGATACCGCCGCACCCACGCAGCGCCACACCGAGTTCGCCGACTACAAGGCCCACCGGGAGGAAATGCCCGAAGACCTCAGCGTCGCGCTGCCCCACGTCCGGCGCATGGCCGACGCGCTCAATATCGCCACGCTGATCTGCGACGGCTACGAAGCCGACGACCTCATCGGCACGGTCGTCGAGCGGGCGGAGAAGGAAGGCTACCAGTCCTACATGGTCACGTTCGACAAGGACTTCGGGCAGCTTGTCACGCCCAACACGTTCATCTTCCGCCCGCCGCGCGCCCGCGAGCCGGCGGAGATTCTCGGCCCGGCGCAGATCCAGGCGCGCTGGGGCGTCGAGCGGCCCGAGCAGGTCGTGGACGTCCTCGCGCTCATGGGCGACGCCTCGGACAACATCCCGGGCGTGCCCGGCATCGGCGAGAAGACGGCCATGAAGCTCATCGCCCAATACGGCTCGCTGGATAACCTCCTGGCCCACACCGGCGAGCTGACCGGGCGGGTGAAGCAGAACCTCGAAACCAACCGCGAGCAGGCCCTCCTCTCCCGCCGCCTGGCCACCATCCGGCGCGACGCGCCGTGCCCCGTTGACCTCGCGGCGCTCAAGGTCCGGCCGCTCGACGAGGAGAAGCTCAAGCCCCTCCTCATCGAGTTCGAGTTCAACTCCATCGGCAGGCGCATCTTCGGCCCCGACTTCAAGGCCGGAAGGGGCGGGGAAGGGCCGAAGTCCGAAGGCCGAAGCCCGAAGGCCGAAGGCCCAGCCGCAATACCCAGAGCCAGCGCTGCCGAGCAACTTGTGCTGATGTCGGAGGGCACTACCGGGCAATCCCAAGCCGAGTCGCGGCCCGTCTCCGCCAACTTGCGGACCATCGCGGACACCGCCCACGACTACCACCTGGTGAGCACCGCCGAGGAGCGCGCCGCACTAATTCAGACCCTCGCAAAGCTGGACTCCTTCTGCCTGCATGCCGAGACCACCAGCCTCGATCCCAAGCAAGCCCGCCTGGTCGGCCTCGCCTTCTCCGTCGCCTCCCACACCGGCTATTACGTGCCACTGCCGCCGGACGAGCTGCAGGAGCGACGCGCTCCGCACTCCGCACTCGAAGCGTTCCGCCCCGTCCTGGAATCCGAGCGCATCGTGAAGGTCGGCCACAATCTCAAGTTCGCCCTGAGCGTGCTCAAGTGGCACGGCATCTCCGTGCGCGGCAAGCTCTTCGACGTCATGGTCGCTCACAGCCTCATCGAGCCTGAGATGCGCCACAGCCTGGAGTACCTGTCCGAGGCGTATCTGGGCTACACGCCCATCCCGATCAGCAAGCTGCTCGGAGACGGCGCGCGCACGATGGCAGACGTGCCCCCTACCCAGGCTGCCGACTACTCCACCGAGCACGCCGACGTCGCCTGGCAATTGCGCGCCGCACTCGAGCCCCTCCTCCTTCAGAAAGGCCAGGAGCGCGTCTTCTACGAGGTCGAGTCCCCCCTGATCCCCGCGCTCGTGGACATGGAATTCGAAGGCGTGAAAGTGGACGCCGCCGCGCTGGCCGACTTCGCCGCGCAGTTGGCCAAGGAGATGGATTTGGCCGAGAAGACCATCTGTCGCCTGGCGGGCACCGTCTTCAACCTCAACTCCCCCCGGCAGCTTGGCCAAATCCTCTTCGACGTCATGAAGATCTGCGAGGCGCCGAGGAAGACCAAAACGGGCCAATACGCCACCGATGAGCAGACGCTCCTCGCGCTCGCTCCCGACCACGAGATCGTTCAACGCCTGCTGGAGTACCGCACCGCCTCGAAGCTCAAGTCCACCTATGCCGACGCCCTGCCGCAGGCGATCTGGCCGGCCACCGGGCGCGTCCATACCACCTATAACCAGGTCATGACCTCCACGGGCCGGCTCAACTCGCAGGACCCTAATCTGCAGAACATTCCTATCCGCACCGAGCGCGGACAGGAAATCCGCAAGGCCTTTGTCCCCCGCGGCCCCGACTACCGCCTGCTCTCGGCCGACTACTCGCAGATCGAGCTGCGCATCGTCGCCGCCCTCAGCCGCGAGCCCGCCCTTATCGAGGCGTTCAAGGCTGGCGCGGACATCCACACCACGACCGCCGCCCGCGTGTTTGGCGTCGCGCCCGGGGACGTCACGCCCGAGATGCGCCGCAAAGCCAAGATGGTGAACTTCGGCATCATCTACGGCATTTCGGCCTTTGGCCTATCCCAGCGCCTGGGGCTGCCGCGCGCCGAAGCCGGCGCCATCATTGACCAGTACTTCAAGCAATTTCCCGGCATCCGGCGCTACATGGACGACACTATCGCCTTCGCCCGCGAGCACGGCTACGTGCAGACCGTCACCGGCCGCCGCCGCTACCTGCGCGACATCCGCTCGGCCAACAATACCATCCGCAACGCTGCCGAGCGCAACGCCATCAACGCCCCCATCCAGGGCACCGCCGCCGACATGATCAAGCTCGCCATGATCGCCATCCACGGCGAGGTGGCACGGCGCAACCTCAAGACCCGCATGTTGCTGCAGGTGCACGATGAGCTGGTGTTCGACCTTTACCTGCCCGAGCAGAAGGAGGTCCTGCCGCTGGTCGAGGACAAGATGCAGCATGCCATCCGTTTGGAGGTGCCGATTGCTGTGGAAATGGGCGTCGGGGAGAACTGGCTGGCAGCACATTGAAGGGCCGCTGGAACCCGCATCAGGTTGAAGGCCCCAAGCCGGTGAACCGCGAGCGCCCCAACCTGACTCGGCGACGGAAACGGAACACCCAGCCCCGCCGGGCCGGGACCTGCCCACCTATGAAAGGGCTGTCCCGGCCCCTTACCGCCCCCGCAGCCGAAGGAACTCAGCCTACGGTCCCGGCGGGGTGAGGTGCGAGCCGTCGCCGTCCGGCTGCAGCATGTGCGTGGCCGGGAAGTAATTGCACGTCGGCTTGTTGGATACCGTGGTGAGGGTGTAGCTGCTGGCGAAGGTGCCGCTGTCCCCCGCCGAAGGACAGGTCACCTGGTTCTTGAGATACGGCCGAATCGCGTCAAAGGTGACGGTCGCCGTCGGATATTGCAGCGTGTCCAGCGCCCACTCCTGGGTGGCGTCGTCAATCTGGCGCAAGTTGTTGATGCAGGCGTTGGTCTGTGACTGGGACCGCGCCCGCACGAAATTCGGAATGGCGATGGCGGCCAGCATGCTGATGATTGCCACTACAATCATGATTTCCACCAGCGTGAAACCGGCTCGCCGTATTGCTAGAGCTTTCATAAGCTTAGGCTCTCGTTCTATTGATGCTACCTGAGCACCCGGTGGAGAAAGAGCAGGTTTTATGCCCTTCTCAGACCCGAGAATGCATGCGGACCCCGCTGATGGCAAAGGGCGGAGGCTGGATTGGCGCTGGATTTGGACTTCGGACTTCCTCCCCGGGCTCCTGCTGCACTTAAAAGGTCGAGATAACCGCTTGCCTGGCGCTTCATAATTATGAATCATGTTCGAAAGCGTATGAAGGGCCGCGGTATTTCACAGCAACGCATTGCCCGGGACTTGGGCGTGTCCCAGGCCCTGGTCTCGCTTGTGCTCAACGGCAAGCGCGAGAACATCAGCGATCAATCCTACCAGCGCATCTGGCAATACGCTCTGAAGCGCGGCTACCGTCCCAAAGGCATGCAGCCCAGCGGCAACGCGCTGGCCGCCAAGAGTGTGGGCTTCATCCTGCGCTCCGGGCTACGGCTCTATACCCAGAGCAACTTCTTCAGCCATATCCAGCACGGGCTCCATGCCGCCCTGCAGGAGAGCGGCTACAACTCCGTGTTCCTGGGGGCCGAAGACACCCTCACCCGCCAATCACTGAAGCAGGAACTCCAGCGGAGCAATTTCTCCGGCCTTGTGATCATGGGCGAAGTCAGCGAAGACTTCGTCCGAAGCTGCCGGGCGGCCCACCCGAACATTGTGGCCGTCTCCGCGGCCTATCCCGGCCTCTGCCACTCGGTGATGCCCAACGAGCGGCAGGCTTTGGAGCTCCTGGTCGGACATCTCACCGAACTGGGGCACAAGGACATCGCCTGGCTGGGCGGCAATCGGCAGCTTCGCCAAAACGCCACCCGCCGGGCCGCGCTGGTCGAAGCCCTGCGCCAGCGGCACCTGGCCTTGCCCGAAGAGTTCGCGGTGGACGTCGCCAACGGCGACCGCCTGGATGGCCGCCGGGCAGCGCAGATGCTTCTGGAACGCAATTCGCGACGCAGCCTGCCGACGGCCTGGGTCTGCCTCAACGGCCTGATGGCTCGGGGCGCCGTCAACTTCCTCATGCAGGAGGGCTGGCGCGTGCCCGAGCAGATCAGCGTGGCCGCCGTTGACGCCACGCGCGTCTGCGTCGAGGAGCACCCCCAAATCACCGGCGCCAATGCCGACCCTGAGAAGATGGGCGCCAAGGCCGCCGAACTTTTGCTCCAGTCCTTGCATCAAAAGGATGAAGCACTGGTTGACGTCATCCTCCCGGCGCAACTGACCGTGCGGGAAACCACCTCCAGCCCCGCCGCCGATTCGCTTCCACAGGCCCGACACCCGCATGCCCAGGAGCAGGTTTAGCCCTCGTGGCTCCCGGGTGTGTCCCTTGTGATTGCCCCGTGTATCCCCCATGTGGGTCGACCCACATGGGAGATACACGGGGCAATCACAAGGAAATCACCGGGGAATCAAGGCAGAGGAGCTGCAAACAACAATTGGACGTCCCGGCATGTGTCCCATTCTGAGACACTGGCGTCAGCGGCGGGATTCGCAGCCAGCCGCTCAGGGATAGTTATCCCAATTCTGCTGCGTAACGTTGGTGACGCCGTGGCTCATCGTGGCATAGCTGAACTTGATAACCCGCACGCTGTTGTCGCCGTAGAGCACGGTCATGGCTGCGTCGTGGCGGAAATCGAGGTTTACTGTCGAGTCGGGGTTGGACATGGCGAGGTCGGTCGAGGCGTACGGGGCTTTCCAGGGAATGTTCGAGGAGCACCACCGAGTGGCCGGCGCAAGGTCTTCCTTCTTCCCTTCGACGACCAGCAGGGTCTCGACCGGGATTTTCATCCTAATCGGCTTGCTTGCCACCTTCGCGGTCAGCCCGCCGTTGCCTGTCGGGCCTAGCATAGTTCCGGTGCAGCCATACGTGCGCGAGAGCTGCGAGACGTCAGGCCAATTGTCATACTTCGTCCGGGGGCAGATGAAGACCTTGTTCTCCTGGCCGGTCGTTTGGTCGCCGCGCAGCCGAAGGTAAGGCTGCAATTCCTTGGTCCAAATGATCTCGGGCGTCACCGTATTATCGGACGCAATGGGCCAGAAGCCGGACGCATCGTCGGAGTAAAGGACCAGCGCGAGGCCGATCTGCTTGAGATTCGAGATGCAGGTTGTCTGCTGGGCCTTGGATTTGGCGCGGGCCAGCGCCGGCAGGAGCAGCGCGGCCAGGATGGCAATGATGGCGATGACGACCAGCAGCTCGATCAAGGTGAAACCCGCCGCCCGTTCGTCGGGCTGTTTCGCTGGAGAGGCCATTCTCGCGGCCCGCCGTCGCCAGAGTCTCATAGTAGGCGCTATATAGAGTTTTTGGCTTGGCAGGTCAATACCGAAATTCATAATTATTAAATGCGCGCCCGCCCCGCTTGCTTCGCCGCCGCCCTGCCGCCCAACCTGGTCTGGCGCAGCTACCAGGGCGGCAGCGTGCTGCGGCGCTTCCGCGCGCTGCCCGATCCCGGCGACAACCACTTCCCCGAAGACTGGCTGGCCTCGACCGTCCAAGCCCGCAACGGCGCCCATGCGCAGCATCCGCGCGAGGGCCTGAGCCGGGTGGGACCGGCGGCGGGCGGCCGGTTCCTGGCGGACCTGCTCGAAGAACAGCCGGTCCATTGGCTGGGCGGTGCTCTGGCGCAACGGCCACCTGGCGAACGTCCGCGGGTCCTGTGGAAGCTGCTCGACTCGTCGGTGCGCCTCCAGGTCCAGGCACATCCCACTGCCGCATTTGCCAGGCAACGCCTCAACGTGAACGCCGGCAAGACCGAATGCTGGTACATCCTAGGCACCCGCGGCCCGGCCCACGTCTATCTCGGGTTCCAGCGCCCGCCGACCCGCCAGGCCTGGGCCGACATGATCCGCCACCAGCGCGTCGAGGACATCCTGGCCTGCTTCGACCCGATCCCGGTGCAACCCGGCGACTGCTTCGCGGTGCCTTCGGGCACCCCGCACGCCATCGGCGCCGGCGTTTTCATGCTCGAATTGCAGGAGCCCACAGATTGGGTGGTGCGCTGCGAGACCACCAACGCCGGGTTGACCCTGCCTCCGGAAGCCTGCTTTATGGGCCTGGATCTGGACGCCTGCCTGGAGGTCTTTGACTACCGCGCGCTGCCCGTCCCGGAGGTCCGCCGAAGGCTTCAGCAGGTTCCGCACACGGTCAACACTGCCGGCGGCGCCCAGGAAGAGGAGTTGATCGGCGCCGCCTATCATGAATACTTCCGCCTGCACCGCCTGCGCGGCTCCGGTAACGCCGCATGGCCTGGCAACGAATTGATGCTCCTGCTCGTCCTGAACGGTCGCGGAACCCTGTCCTCCGGCGCCGACTCAGCCCTGGTTGAAGCCGGCCAGACCTGGCTTCTGCCCGCGTGCGTGTCGCACTGGGAATGGCTTGGCGCCGGGGCCGATTGGGAGGTGCTCCTCGCCAGGCTGCCGGTCGTGCCGAAGCCTTAGCCAGACCTGTGCAGGAGAAAACCACAGATGCACACAGATAAACACAGATGCACTGCACTTAAGCCTGGCCTAACTGCCGTTGAGCCCGGCTCGGGGTTCGGTGCAGTTAGCGCGGCTCCCCAAAGTTGCGATTCCGGCCCCTCATATCTGTGTCTATCTGTGTTCATCTGTGGTCTAAGCTGGATGGTCACGCCTTAGAGGCCCTCATGCTCTCCCGCTACGACTACCTGGTCATCGGCTTCTACTTCGTCTTCATGGCGATGATCGGGTGGGTCTGCCGCCGCTTCATCGGCAACACCAGCGACTACTTCCGCGGCGGCGGCAAGATGCTCTGGTGGATGACCGGTTGCTCGGCCTTCGTCGCCCAGTTCAGCGCCTGGACTTTCACGGGCGCCGCCGGCAAGGCCTACCAGGATGGTCCCGTAATCATGGTACTCTACTTCGCCAACGCCCTCGGCTTCTTCTGCAACTTCCTGTTCTTCGCCCCGCGCTTCCGACAAATGCGCGTGGTCACGTCCCTGCAAGGCGTCAAAGCGCGGTTCGGCCCCGGCAGCGAACAGTTCTTCACCTGGGTGCAACTGCCGGTAGGCGTCCTCTACGCGGGCATCTGGCTCAGCGGCCTATCGGTGTTCATCTCGGCGGCATTCGACATGAACCTCGTGCGCACCGTGATCCTCACCGGCAGCGTGGTGCTGGTCATGGCGGTCATCGGCGGCTCGTGGGCCGTGGCGGCGGGCGACTTCATCCAGACCCTTGTCCTCATGCCCATCACGCTGGTGACGGCCTTTCTGGCGCTCGCGCAGGTGGGCGGCTGGAGCCGGTTCCTCGCGCAGCTCCCACGCCATCATCTGCACTGGTCCGAGGGCGCGCGCCCGGAGATCCTCTACCTCTGGATCATAGCCATCCTGATCAAGCAGTTCATTTCCACCAACAACATGCTCGAGGCCTCGCGCTACCTCACCGCCAAGGATAGCCGCCAGGCGCGCCGGGCCGCGCTGCTCGCCACGATCCTTTTCGTGGTGGGGCCCGTCTTCTGGTTCATCCCGCCGATGGCAGCCCGCATCGTCCACCCGGACCTCCATGCCGTCTTCCCCAACCTGAAGAACCCCGCGGAAGGGGCGTTCGTCGTGGCCGGGCTGGACACCATGCCTGCCGGAATGCTCGGCCTGCTCATCAGCGGCATTTTCGGCGCCACCATGTCCAACATGGACGTAGGGCTGAACAAGAACGCCGGGTTCTTCGTAAAGAACTTCTACCAGGTCCTGATCCGCCCCGGCGCCCACGAGAAGGAGATGCTCGTGATCAGCAAAGTCGTGACGCTCCTGCTGGGCTTGTTGGTCATTGCCGCCGCGCTCGCCTTCAGCACCTGGAAGATCGGCCTGTTCAACCTGATGCTGCAGTTCGGCGGGCTCATTGCGCTGCCGTATTGCATCCCGCTGATCTGGGGCACGATCATCAAGCGCGCTCCCGCCTGGGCTGGCTGGAGCACGGTCGTGATCGGGTTCCTGACCTCGTTCGCCGGCAAGCAATTCCTGACGCCCCAATGGCTGCAAGGGGTGATGAACTGGAACGGCCGCCCGCTCACCGTGCGCGAGGCCGACGATTGGGTGCTGCTGCTGGGAGTGCTGCTGGATGCGGCAGTCTGCTCCGCCTGGTTCCTCGGCACCTGCGCTTTCGCCCGCGCCCGTGCAAAAGCCGAAGTCGAACGCGTCAATGCCTTCTTCCGGCAGATGCGCACGCCGATTGATTTCGAGGCCGAGGAAGGCGCCGCCAACGACGCGCAACAGTACCGCACGCTGGGCCTGCTGAGCCTCATCTACGGCGGCTTCGTCTCGCTGCTGAACTTCATTCCCAACTCGCTGCCGGGTCATCTCGGCATGCTGGCCTGCGCGGCCATCATGCTTGGCGTCGGCGGCCTGCTCTACTGGAACTCGCGACGGCTGCTCGCGCGCGCCGCGGCGCCCGCGCCGAAAGCCGCCCCGCCCGAACTGAAGCTTAAAGTCTGACAATTACGAACACCTGATATGGGCAATTTGAAAGGCAAGCGCGCACTCGTCACCGGCGGCGGCCAGGGCCTGGGCTACGCCATCACCGAACACCTGCTTGACGCCGGGGCGGATGTGGCCATCCATTACTTCTCCAGCCAGGCTGGGGCGCAGGAACTGAAAACACGCGCAGCAAAGCTGGGCTGCCGTGCCGAGGGCTTCCGCGCCGACCTAACCCGAGAAACGGAAGCGGGCCGACTCGTGCAGCAGTCCGCCGCGTTCCTTGGCGGGCTGGACGTGCTCATCAACAACGCCGGCGACCTTGTCGGGCGCCACCTCCTGCAGGAGATGGAGGCGGACTTCTGGGCAAAGGTGATGACGGTTAACCTGACCTCAATGATGTATGTGACCCGTGCCGCCTTGCCCTGGCTGCTCAAAGCCGGGCAAGCGAGTATCGTGAACCTGTCCTCGCTGGCGGGGCGCCGCGGCGGGCACCAGGGCTCACTGGCCTATTCCACCGCCAAAGGCGGCGTGCTCACGTGGACCCGCGCGCTGGCTGTCGAGCTCGGACCAAAGGGTGTCCGCGTCAATGCCGTTGCCCCGGGCCTGATTCTGGGCACGCGTTTCCACGCCACCCATACCACTGAAGCCAGTGCCCAGGAAACGATCCGCCACATCCCCCTGGGCCGCGCCGGCACGCCTGCCGACGTCGCCCGCGCTGTCGTCTATGTCGCCTCCGAATACGACGGCTTCATCACCGGCGCCACGCTGGATATAAACGGTGGAGTGTATTCCGCTTAGCCCGAACATGCAGAAGGACCTTGGAAATGAGCACTGAGCGCCACCGCCCATCCGGAAATAGCCAATCGCCAATAGCCAATAGCCGAGAACATCGACTGTCGGCGATCGCTCAACCCCAGGCCCCCGCATTGGCCCAATCCCAGAGCAAGACG
>DATKNZ010000303.1:0-6913 GCA_035541055.1 Candidatus Acidiferrum sp.
TTCACCGCGTTGCCCGTGGATGGCGCCAGGCCAGGATAGCTGAGATTGCCGGGATAGATGGATGGCACGTTGGTGCCGCCCGTGGTCGGCCCGGCCTGCCACCAGGTGAAGCCCACCCCATTGGGATTGACCTGGCCCACAAGGTTGGTGGGGGTGGTCGGGTAGGCAAATGGTTCCCAGGCTACTGGCAGGGCCCAGGCAGAAGTAGCAAGGAAGGCGCCGAGAAGGGCAAGGAGTGTTCTCATAGGCTTGACTTTTTTACGGCTACGACGTTAACCCTATATCGCACGTCGCGTCAAATTCTACTACGCAATATCCGCCGATATGTGATACTTTCCTGACGCATGGGCTGCTCTGCAGTTAACACCAGCCGATGAAGCCTACGTTCCAGCGCCTGACGACCCAGCCGGAGCAAGGGATGGTCTTCAAGGAGATCCGCAGCTCCAGCTTCGACTGTCCCTGGCACGTTCACCCCGAGTATGAACTGATTTTGGTGCTCCGGGGGGACGGCTACCGGATTGTGGGCGACAACATCTCGCGGTTGGCGGCTGGCGACCTAGTGATGGTGGGTCCGGGGCTGCCCCATATCTGGCAGCATGAGCCGCCGCCCGGCACCCGGGGTCACGTGCACTGCCTGCTGATCCAGTTCCAGGAACGCTGCCTGGGCGACGGGCTGCTGCGGTTGCCCGAGATGGAGCCGCTGAAGCGCTTTCTGCTCAGGTCCAGGCAGGGGCTGCACGTCAGGGGGGCGACGCATCACACGGTCACCGCGCTGATGAAGCAAATGCCCGGTTTGGCGGGGATGGAGCGCGTGCTGCAGTTCCTGCGCATCCTGACGCTGCTGGCCCGCTCGGAGGAGTGCGAGCCGATTGCCAGCGCCGGGTTTGCCGCCGATTCCGCCCTCTTCGACCAGGAGCGCATGGACCGCGTGTTCCAGTTCCTTAACGGCCAGATCGGCAAGGCGGTGCGGCTGTCGGCAGCAGCGCAGGTCGTGCACCTGAGCCAGGGCGCTTTCAGCCGCTTTTTCCGCCTGCACACGGGCAAGACCTTCCCTCGGTTCGTCAATGAGCTGCGCATTGGCCGCGCCTGCACGCTGTTGATGGAGGGCGACCTGAATATAACCGAAACCGCCTTCGCCTGCGGCTTCACCAACCTGTCCAACTTCAACCGGCAGTTCCTCAGCCTTAAGGGGCTCAGCCCCCGCGACTTCCGGCTCCAGGTCCGCCAGCAGTTGGGCAAGACCCGGAACCAGGCGGGTGTCGAGGTCAGAAGAGTATCAGAATTCGTTTGATAATGCGTGGCGCCCTTGACAATGCAGTGGAATACTACATCAGTTTGTGGCGTGGAAATGATAAGAGTCTGCCTGAACTTCGGGCCGCCCCCGGATAGGGGCGCAGGGCCAAGGGGCTGGCTGCCGGCCACGGAGAGCCGCGCGAAAGCCGCCCGGGCGTTCACTCTCATCGAGCTGCTGGTCGTCATTGCGATTATCGCCATCCTGGCGGCGCTGCTTTTGCCCGCCCTGGCGCTGGCCCGCGAAAAGGGCAAGCGCATTAGCTGCCTCAACAACGTGAAGCAAATGGGCCTGGGCAGCCAGATGTACGCCGAGGACGACCCCCACAAATGGCTCACCGGCCCGGAGCGCTTTACGGCGAACCCGGCCCCCAATATCATCCAGTCCTCGGACGACATGAGCTGGCTCTTCCCGGATTACATCAGGACCCTCAAGACCTTCCTCTGCCCGAGCACGCACAATACGATCAACAACTCCGTCGCCAGCGACTTCCTGGCCGACGGGCGCATCCGGGACCTGGTGGACACCGCCGGCGGTGACTCCCCGCAGCCGCTCAACAGCAACGACCTGCGCGGGCACAGCTACGAGCAGTTCAGTACGTGGTACGATACGCCCACCTTCACGCGCAAGAGCCAGGCCAGTATCGTGGGGTGGAGGAACAAGATTCAGCCCGACCCGGGAGGGCCGGCGTTCATCGACCTGATGATAGACCAGATGGCCACGCATCCCCCGGATTGGACCTACGAGAACTGCCCGAATCCCTTCAACAACCACGGTATTTCGGGCGGGAACGTGGTGTTCTGCGATGGCCACGCCGCTTGGATCGCCCGCAAAAAATGGAAGGCAATGATCGAG
Organism: Candidatus Acidiferrum sp.; assembly: GCA_035541055.1. GTDB lineage: Bacteria > Verrucomicrobiota > Verrucomicrobiia > Limisphaerales > UBA8199 > JAPLUA01. The sequence continues at coordinate 2,147 of DATKNZ010000303.1, forward strand.
TGCGGGGATGACTACCCGAAGACGTGGAAGTTCCCGCCGGATATGTGAGGTTGGGGCGCTCTGAGGGCGCTTAGAGCCGTGGCACTTCGCTGAATGCTCTGGTATAGCTGCTGCCCCCGCGGTAGGCGGCTAAATGGGTCTCCAACTGGGCTGCGAGGGCTGAATTGTCCGCCTGCTTTGCCTCCTGGATTGCCTTCTCTGTTCGGGCGATGGCTTCCTTGAATTGCCCCGATTCGGACTCCGCCACGCCCAGTGTATCGAGATACATGGGGTCCGCGTCGCTGGAGAGCTTGCAAGCCTTGCGAGCGAGAGTGACGGCCTCCGGCACATTGCGCAGCTTGGGATCAGGGCAGGTGGCCAGGAGCCAGGCGAGGTCGTTCAAGGCAGAGGCGTAGCTCGGGTTAAGGCGGGTGGCCGTGCGCAGGCAAGTAACGGCTTCCGCGTAGTGCCGCTGGCGGGCGAGGGCGGCTCCGAGGTAATACTGGCCCTCGTCGTAATCGGGCTGGATGCGGACCGCCTCGCGCAGGTGCGGCAGAGCCTGGTCCAGCCGGCCTTCGAGCACCAGGGCGTTGCCCAGCTTGGTATGCGCTTCGGCGTAGTCCGGCTTGCAGCGCAGTGCCGCCATGAAGTTGGTGCAGGCTTCGTCCAGCTTTCCTTCGAGGGCCAGCCCCTTCCCGAGGTTGTAATAGGCCTGCTCGTAGTCGGGCTTGAAATGAATGGCTTGGCGGTAGTCGGCGATGGCCTGCTCAACCTGGCCCTGGACACCGTAGGCGTTGCCGCGGTTGAAGTAAGCCTGTGGGTAGCCCGGCTTGATGCGAATAGCCTCGTTGAGGTGCTGGATCGCCTCCTCCTGCCGGCCGGCGTGCGACAGCGCGTGCCCGAGATTGTGCTGCGCGAGGGCGTTGTCGCCCGTCACCTGCACCGTATGCGTAAAGAGCGCGATGGTGTTACGCCAGTAGCCCCCCTGGATGCGCGTGCAGCAGAAACACGCGGCCAGCACGCCAACCCCGGCCACCGCCAGCGCGGGGCGGCGCCAGGGCCATGCCCCGGCGGCTTCGCTGGCTCCCCAAACCACCGCCACAAACAGCCCCACCAGCGGCACGTAAGTGTAGCGGTCCGCCATGGCCTGGCTGCCCACCTGCACCAAACCGATCACCGGCACCAACGTGCCGACGAACCACAGCCAGCCGACCGCAAAGTAAGGCGCCCGCCGCGCCAGGACCAGGCACAGGGCCGTCAGGCCCACGAGCAGCGCCGCTCCCAGCACGGCCTCGTCCGTCGGCGGACTCGAAGCGAATGGGTAATACGCCGCCAGCCGCGCGGGCCAGAAGGTCTTGGCCAGGTACTCCACGTAGGACGCCGAAGCATTGATCAGCCGGTCGCTCACCGACATCCGCTGCATCGTGACTACCGCGCCGCCGGTCTTCTGGGCCCAGAACGTCACAACGCACGACGCGGCGGACAGCGCGAGGAACGGCAGCTTCTCGAGCAGGCTGAAGGCTAAGGGCTGGAGGCGGAAGCCTGGTGCGTGCTGCGTATTGAGTGTTCCGTGTTGCGTGGGCGTGAGCGCTTGGGCTGCAGGACTCGCCCAGCGCCCGAGGGGCCAGTAATCCAGCAGCAACATGAGGAATGGGAACGTCACCAGCATCGGCTTGCTCAGCAGCCCCAGGCTGAAGAACAGGAGCGAGAGCAGATAGAAAGGGAGACCCAGGCACGAAGCGGCGGACACGGTGCCTGAAGCGGGCGGCGTCGAAGCTTTGGACCTTGGACTCGGGACCTTCGCGTAGCGGGCATAGGCCAGCAGGCTCAGCAGGCCGAAGAAGGTGCTGAGCACGTCCTTGCGCTCGGAAATCCAGGCGACCGATTCCACGTGCAGCGGGTGCAGCGCGAAGAGGCCGGCCACCATGGTGCTGCGCCAAACAGCTCCCGTCAGCTTTGTCAGCAACAGCAGCAACAGGACGGCATTGGCCGCGTGGAAGCCTACGTTCACGAGGTGGTGCCCGCCCGCCCACTCGCCGAAGACCTGGCAATCGGCCATGTGCGAGAGCCAGGTCAGCGGATGCCAGTTGCTGCCGTGAATGGTGGTGAAGGCCCAACGGATGCTCTGCCGACTCAGCCCGTGGAAGACATGCTCGTTGTTGGTCACATATACCGGGTCATCGAAGTTCGTGAACTCGGCATGACGCACCGGCCAATAGGCAGCCACTGTGACGAGGACCAGCAGGATCGAGAGCAGGACCAAACCGCGCATTGCTTTTATTGACGCTGCCAAATCGTGGGTCCTTCGCCCCCGATTTGTCAATGGCCGGGGAACCCTGAGCCCGGTGCCGGGAGTATCCTGCAGTATCGCCGGAGCGTGCCCGTCCTCGGGCGGCAGCAGGATCCGATACTGGCAGCGCGCCCAGTCAGTCTGGCGTTGCTGCGCCCGAGGACGGGCGCGCTCCGCTGCAACAAAAAAGGCCCAGCAGCCAGGCTGGGCCTCGGAAAGCCTGTCAACGTCTCAATGCCGGCGCCCGCGCCAGAATGTGACTAATGCCAGCACGCCCAAGCCACCCAGCACCGCCGTGGAAGGCTCCGGCACGACCGACGCGTAGGAGTTACCAATGCGCAGTTCGTCAAGCGTCCCGGCGAGTTCCGAAGCACTGCGGTCGAACAGCACGAAGCTGGCGATTTGGCTGGAGGTGATGTCCCCGCCCGTCGTCGCCACGAGCGTCGGAGTGGGGGCGGCGCCGCCCGGTGTGATCACCGGTGGATCTATCCATAGCTGCGATACATCATCGCTGGTGCTGGCGGTGTTGAACGTGTAGGACCCGACCACCAGCACTGTCTCACCGAAGCTGTGCACGGTGGTGTCCCAGACCCAATCCGAGGTGGAGGAACTGTTCTTGGACACACCCAGGAGGTAGCCGCTGCCGGAGGGCTTGGAATAGACCCGCGTGGCGATCGTAGTAGGCGTCGTGCTTTGGCTGCCGGCGCTGTTGTTGAATCCGGCCCAGAAGACGCCGCCGCTGCCGCCGCTCGGAGCGCTCGAAGCATCCAGCAGAAACGAGAAGTAGAGGGTCCCGCTGCCGACTATGCTGCTGGTGTTCAACCGTGCGCTCTCACCATTGCCGCCGAAACCGACGCTGTTCCCCTGCGACGGCGGCAGGTCGGCATACGACAGGCTGCCGGCAGTAATCGTGGGCTGTGTGGAATTCGCTGGCCCGGCTTGGAACCATGCCTGGCCTCCCGCATTGGTCTGGCCGATCAGGTTGGCCCCGATCGTGTAAGTCGTGCCGCCACTGCTGCTGGCATCGGCAAAAGGCTCATAATCCGGCAAAGCGAATACCGACCCGGAGCACAGGGCGAAGGCAACGAGGATTAAAGGCTTTTTCATAGCGTTCTCAGTTTGTATGCGACCGAGGGTGCCGCGTCAATGCGCCTTGCGCGGGGCAGCCAGGAGCGCAGGTTGGGATTATCCTCGCGCGGTTGGCACTGGCTCGCTACGCAAATTCCGCCGATGACTGATACTTTTCCGCCATGGCGGGCGGAACACGAACCCTCCTCAGCGGCGCGCGCCCGTTCTCGGGCCTAACCGGCCCCAAACCCTCAGCGCTCGCTGTCCAGCATCCGCATCTGGTACTCGTCGTAGCGGGTTGGTTTCCGGCCTGGTCTGCCTGCTGGTGAACCTCTCGGCGGGCCGGCGGCTTGCCCCGGGAAGTACACGGGGAACGCAGAGGTCCAAGGAACCAGGCGCGGGATAAAGCCTGGTTCCCGCCCATATCTATCGAACTTGAGATCACCCGCAGGCATCGGGGAAGCAGGATAAGCCGCCATGGCCGGCGAAGGAACCGTTTTTTGAAGCAAGCATCAACCTATCCAGATATTTAAATTTAAGATATATGTCACCTTAAAGATATAAGTGGACAAGATTAGGGTGCTTGTCGTATTCTCTCGGCACATTCGATGAAAACCTGTCTGAACATTTTAGCAACGATAGGGCCGACGAGGCTGCTCGCGAGAGCGACACATCGTGAAGGCCTCGTCGCCGGCTGGATGTTCAGCCGGAGTCTATCGTCAGGCTTGAAACATTATCAGGCCGGGTACAGCAACCCCGATAGGCTTTTGGTAGGCAGGTAAGGATCATCGGTTCATAGGATTTCCAGCCCTGCTTACCGCGACGGAAGCAGGGTTTTTTGTTGCCCATGTGAGACCGAAGTAAACCTCAAACGAAAGGCATAGCACTGTGACAGGAAAGAAAGACGGCATCTAGACGATGTCACCAGGCAGGAAGATTAGAGCGGCGCGGGAGAGCCGAGGTTCTCCGCCGGCCCGCATGAGGGCCGGTCGCCAACGATGCGCGCCGGATGATTTAAGCCGGATTTTACAATCTAAGGGCTTCGCAGGAGGTGTGCCCCAAAACACCGAAAGAGCCACCGTGAAACCGTGGGTTGGTATCTAACCAGAAACCAAGAGGTGTTTGTTCTTTGTTGAATAGGCCGCGCACCAGCTCGTGCAGCAGAGTCTCCAAAACTCAGCCTGCCTGGGGCAGCACCAGGGCGGCTTGCCAATTTCTATTTCGGGGTCGTGGCAGACAAGCAATGCACTTGCCCTGCAAGCAAGCTTATGCGGGAGCGTTACCCGCCGACTCCACCATTTCACTGCGGGGAACTCGACTAAAGCACAGAGAGAAGCCTCATAAACTTCTTCAGGTGGGTGTGATTCCCACTCCCGCTACCAGCCTTCGCCAGAAGGCTGCCACGCCGCAGTGAAGCGAAGGCGGGCATG